>JAJRST010000480.1 GCA_024278645.1 bacterium
ACAGCTTGAGCAGCGCGTAGGCATAGTCCAGCCCGTTCCACTGCACCAGCTTGCCGAACCAGGCGCCGGTGTACCAGGTGGCGCCAAAAACCGGGATGGAGCCGTAGACCATGATCGGGCGATCGGCGGCGCTCCATAAATAGACGAACGGCAGGCCCGCATAAGCCCAACGCACCGCCTCGTCGAGGTATTGCTGCTCACCGGTGAGTTTGTAACCTTCGGTATAGGCGAGCACGGCATGCGCCGCCGCCAAAATGTCCGGGGCGTGCAGCGGCACCTCCCAGGTCTGCGCGCCGCGCGGCACGCGAAATTGTTTCATGAACTCCAGTCCGGCCAGGCCGTGATTCAGGCTGTAAGCGTCGCCGCTGATGCGCGCGCATTGCAGCAGCAGCCAGGTTTTCCGGGCGGCGGTTCCCAGGGAGGTGTCTCCCTTGTTTTGCAGCGCCGGATCGCCGCTGTACAGCCAGCCGCCGTCGTCATTCTGGTTGTTGGCCAGGCGCTGCGCCCATTGTTTAATCGCCCCCCACGCCTGGTCCATCTCGCCGTAGCGCATACCAAAGTCCCAACCGAGCGCGCCCGGGTTGCGGTCGATGTCGACGATTTTTCGCCCCAACTCCTTCATTTTGTTCCGCCAATGGGCGGCTGTCGCGTCATCGGCGAACTGCGCGCCGAGCCACACCCGGGCGGCGATGTCATGCGGCGACTGCGGCCCCCATGGATCGGGCAGCGCCAAATGCCAGCCTTTTTTCGCATCATCCCAGAGCACATCCATAAAGCTTTCGTTGTTGAGAATGATGTCGTCGGTGTAGCTGCGCGGTTTGTCCGGCAGCGGCGGAAAGTCGTGCTTTTCGATCCAGTGCTTCATCCCCGCAAGCTGGCCGTCGTTTTCGCGTATAAAGAGCCGCGCGCGGAGCTGCAACGGAGAGCCGGGATGCAGGGCGAGCGGCGTAAAGGCGAGCGGCTCATTTTCTTCGCGCCACCGCGGCACGGAGGGGGCGACAAGGCCCATCAGGTGGTTGTTTTGGCCGTCCCAGCTATTGGGCGAGGCGAACAACGGCGACGGCGCTTCATAATTCCGATACCAGCGCTGCGACGGGTCCCACTCCAGGCCGACGACGCGGTCGCCGCTGCTCACGCTCATCAGTGGAATGGTCACTTTGTAGGGATGCGGCAGGTAGCGTTCGTTCTGCGGCGGATGCACATCCAGGTCGGAGGAGCTCATTTCGTCGTCGATCAACCACTCCAGGCCGGGAAACAGCGCCTCTTGCTTTTGTTCGGCAAAAGCGCCCTCGCCGGCGCGAACGATCGGCCCGGCGAAATGCAGCAGCTTGCGCACGCCGGTCGTTTGCAGGCGATAACAGATGTCCACCTCCGGCGCGTCGCCCAGGGCAAAGGAATACTGCATCTGCCACGAGACGCCGTCGACATCCGTGTAAACCTGCGCCAGCGCTATGCGCGCGCTGTCGCCGCTGGTGGACGCAGCTGCAATTTGCGGCGCAATATCCTCTTCCACGACCTCGCCGGCAAAAGTGTTGAACGCCAGGCTTCCCGGCGGTTGTATGAGGCCCGTCTGCCGCCATTCGCCGTCCAGGGCGTCGTAGATGACGATCGGGCCGTAGCCTTGTTCTCCCCTGATAAAGGCCAGGCGAATATGACTATTTTCGAGCAGCCAGTGCTCGTCGAACGGCGACCACGCCTGCGCTCTCGCCGGGATGTCCGGCGGAAATATCGGTAAAGGCAAAATGACATGCACAACGGTTTCCCGGCGGAACAATTCTTTGCCGCTGAAATCGACGCTTACGGCGGCGTTGAATGCGCCGGTATCCGCCGCCGTTATTTGCCAGGCTGCGCTCGCCGAGGCGTTTGGCGCCACGTCCGGGAGTTCGATGCGAGTGCTTTCGTTGACGAGCTCAAGTCCGGCGGCCAATTCCAAGGCGGCGCCGGCGCCCACAGCAGCCTCGTCGCCGCTGTTTTTGACGACTAGGACAAGATTTGCCGTGTCGCCGACGGTCATCACCTCTCTGTCCAGGGCAAAGGAGGAGAATTCGAGCTTTGGCCCCAGATGGACGACGCGGATATAATCGATTTCAATTGCGGCGTGCTCTTCCACGGCCTGGGCCGAACCCTCGCCCGGGTCGAGGCGGAGGCGGGTGATTGTGCCCTGCCATTTACTTGACGTGCCGATCGGAATCCTGTATTCGTGAAATTCGTTGTCGGGAATTAAGGTAAAGCCATACTCAACCCCTCCGACAAAATCGGGCTGGCCGGTGGTCGTCCAAAAGAACTCGGCGTTTTTATCGTGCGTGTTGCGCATGCGAATGATGATGAATCCATAGCGCGAGGCGTCGATGGCCAGGTTCCCCGGTCCGGCCATGTAGGGATCGGATCCGGTGATCGTCGCTTTCAGGGTTCCGTTGCTCACCGTAAACGAAGACATACTGTGCAGCGGCTTCCAGCCTTCGGCGTTGGCGGGAGAGTTGAATTCCCAGGCGACGGCGACGTCCTGCTGCGCCAGGATGGGATCGGCCGCGACGAGCAGCAGCAAAATAGTGAGACAGGATGTGATAAAGAGCATACTTTTCATGAATGTTTCGCCTCCGGTTTTAATTGAGATGGCATGATGCGGATCGCTGCTGAAATGGCATCGGAACGAAGCCGATGATCAATTAAGAATAGCAACTTTTTAGTAAATCGCAAATTAATTGCCTGACGTCCAAAGCTTGTTTTGTTATGGCGATAATAATTATTTTGTTCGCTGTTTTTTCCTTTATTCCAGGTCGTTTCCGTCAAAAGGCCGCCCTCCGAAAGATCGTTTGATAATTACAAAGAATTGTTATATTAAAAACGACGATTCTTGACAAAATGCTTTCAATGAAAAAGTAAATGCGAGTGCCTGTTCTGTTCCCCGGACGATCAGATCGCCGTTAAATTGTTTCGCCCAAAATGGCTGCGCCGTTCATTGTTTTGTCCTGAATTGTTTTGTTTTTACAAAATCAAAAAGTTGATTTTAAAAACAGAATGAGATATTTATGACAATAAAAAAACGGATCGCCTTTTTTTGGCTGCTGCTCGGCTTTGCCTCGCTGGCGTGGGCGGGCTTTTTGCGCACGGACGGGAAAAAGATCGTCAACGACGACGGCGAGGTTCTGCTGCGCGGCATCGGCCTCGGCGGCTGGATGCTGCAGGAAGGCTATATGCTGCAAACGCAGGATTTTGCCGACGCGCAGCACGAGATACGCGACAAAATCGAGGCGCTCATCGGCGGGGAAAAGACCGACGCTTTTTACGACGCCTGGCTGGCCAATTACTGCCGCAAAGTCGACGTCGATTCCATCGCCGCCTGGGGGTTCAACAGCATCCGCCTGCCCATGCACTACAACCTGTTCACGCTGCCGATCGAGCAGGAGCCGACGCCCGGGGAAAACACCTGGCTTGACGTGGGCTTTACACTGCTGGACAGCCTGTTGACCTGGTGCGCCGCCAACGAGATTTACCTGATTCTGGATTTGCACGCCGCGCCGGGCGGCCAGGGCAAGGACGCGGCCATTTCCGATTACGACCCCTCGAAACCGTCGCTGTGGGAGAGCGCCGAAAACCGCGCCAAAACCGTGGCCCTATGGCGGAAAATCGCCGGGCGCTACGCCGACGAGCCGTGGATCGGCGGCTATGATCTGATCAACGAACCCAACTGGGAATTGCCCGGCAACGCCATGCTCATGCAGTTGTACCGGGATATCACCGCGGCCATTCGATCCGTGGACGAGAACCATATTATCTTCATCGAGGGCAACTGGTGGGGCAACGATTTCACCGGCCTGACGCCGCCGTGGGACGGGAACATGGTGTACAGCTTTCACAAGTACTGGAACAACAACGACAAGGAGGCTATCCGCTGGATGCTAAATATTCGCAGCCGTTACCGGATTCCCATCTGGTGCGGCGAGGCGGGCGAGAATTCCAACGTCTGGTTCACGGAGGCGATCTCGCTGCTCGAGGCCAACAACATCGGCTGGGCCTGGTGGCCGCTGAAAAAGGTCGATTCCATTTCCGGCGTCATCTCCGTGGTCAAGCCGGCCGCCTACGATCACCTGCTCGACTATTGGAAAGGCCTCGTCTCCAAACCGTCCGTCGGTTTTGCAACAAACGCGCTCATGGGGCTGGCGGAAAACTATCGCCTTGAAAATTGCCGCATCAACCGCGACGTCATCGACGCCATGTTCCGGCAGGTGCGGACGACGGCCACGCTGCCTTTTGTCGAACACAGCCTGCCGGGGGTGATCTTTGCCTCGGACTATGACCTGGGGATGAACGGCTATGCCTACGAGGACGCGGATGTCGCCAATTACAAAGTCTCGACGGGCATCTCCACCACCTGGAACCACGGTTGGCGCTATCGCAACGACGGCGTGGATATCGAGACCTGCTACGACTCGAAATTGTCCAACGGCTATAGCGTCGGCTGGATCGACGCCGGCGAGTGGCTCGCCTACACCGTGGACGTCGACTCGACCGCCGCCTACAACGTCGTTTTCCGCACGGCGACGGAACAGTCCGGCGCGCTGCATCTGGAGCTGGACGGCATGATCGTCAGTCCCGTGGTGGACATCAGCAGCACCGGCGGCTGGCGGAATTGGCGGGACGTGGCGATCGACAATGTCATCCTGCAAGAGGGACGACATACCTTAAAAGTTGTTTTCGATGAGGGCCCTTTTAACTTTAACTATATGCAGTTCGAACCGACGGCCCCGGCGGATTCCGCCGCTTTTCAATGTCTCGTCGCTGAATCGTCAGAGGACGGCGCTTCGGTGATCGCCTCCTTCAACAAAAAGGTCGCGCAGCCCCTGCCGGCCGCGCCCGGCGGTTTTTCCATTCGCATCAATGACTCCGATGCCCCCATAAGCGACTATTATGCGGACGACTCGGGATATCGCGTCATCTTTTCGTTGGTTCGGCCCATTTATTACGAGGACGCCGCCTGGCTTTCCTACAGCGGCGACGCCGTCAAGTCCGTCGACGGCCGGGCGCTGACGCCTTTTACGAATTTGAGAATTCAAAACAGGCAGCCGGCGCGTCACGCCATCCCCGGTCAGATTCAGGCCGAGGATTTTGACGTCAACAACGGCTTTGGTCTGGAGGGGACGAGCGACGTCGGCGGCGGGCAAAACCTGGGTTGGTCCGATCCCGGCGACTATGCGGACTATCTGGTCACCGTAAAGCAGGCCGGAACCTACGACGTGCAGTATCGCATCGCCTCCATGTATGGGGGCCGCATTGATCTGATTCTCATCGACGAAGCGGGAACAAAGAAGACGCTGCACAGCGTTTCTTTGCCGGTGACCGGCGGCTGGCAGACCTGGCGTACGGTGTCCGAGTCGGCCGTCTTGCCCCAGGGGCGGTTTACTTTGCGGATACACGTTCGCCAGGGCGGGTTCAACCTGAACTGGTTCGCCTTTCAGTTCGTTACCGCCGTGGAGGGCCGCGAGAGTTTGCCCGGGGAATTTGCCCTGGCGCAAAATTTCCCCAATCCATTCAACAGCGCCACCAGCATCTCCTATCGCCTGCCGCGAGAGACGGCGATCACATTGAAAATAATCAACCTGCGCGGCGAGGAGGTCGCGACGTTGGTCCATGGCCGCAAAAACGCCGGGGAGCATACGGAAATATGGAGAGCGGATGATTTCGCTTCCGGCGTTTATTTTGTCCGCATGGCAGCCGGGAATTTTATAGCGACGAAAAAGCTGATTTTACAAAAATAAGGAATAAAGAATGAAAAGCATTGACAAAGACATTGTCAGTCAAGTATTGCAGGAACAGGGGGATATGGATTTTCTGGCGGTGGAGCGACAAATTGCAAAATTGTCGCGAGAGCAGCCGGCGCTTCTTGCCTATCTCATGGGCGCCAACGACGAGCATTATAATTTCGATGAAAAGCAGTTGTTGCTGTATATCGGCGTCAACGTCTATCAAATGATGAGCCGCGGCGACAAG
>JAJRST010000040.1 GCA_024278645.1 bacterium
CAAAAAACCACCGGGAGCGTCATGAATGACACAAATTTGAAAAACGCACAATTCGCGACATGAGCGAAATAGCAAAAGTTTTAGATTTTTCAATTTTCAACTTTGGTCAATTTGGGTCACAAGGCAACTTTTACAAAGGACGATAGATGAAGAAACCAGGAACCTCGATATTGCAAATTATTATCTACGATGACGCTGCAAGCCGCTCATGGCCGGATGCGCTGCGATTTGATGTTTGTAAAGCTCTTCTTGACAGGGGCTATGGGGTGACCTGCACATGCGAACTTGCCCCCCCGGACAACGATCCCCGGCTGATCCTGGGATTGTTTCATAACAGCAATTTGCCGTCCCAAGGCGCCGCGGCAGGGCGGGCATCGATTTTTAAAGATGTCAGCAACTTTGATGCGCAAGGAATTGTGCAACTGGTCGAGCAGGTTGCGGAGCGCGTGCACGGGACGCCGACGGCGAGCGAGCGCACATCCTGGTTTCCGGTGATCGATTATGATCGCTGCACCCATTGCATGGACTGCCTGAGTTTTTGTTTGTTCGGCGTCTATGCCATATCGTCCAAAAAGGAAATCGCAGTTCGCCACCCGGAAAAGTGCAAACCGGACTGTCCGGCCTGTTCCAGGGTGTGTCCCGAAGCGGCGATCATTTTCCCGAAATACAGTGCGGCGCCGATTAATGGCGCCGAGGTTGACGGCGTCGCCCCTGAAAAAATCAAGGTGGATGTTTCCGCTCTCCTGGGAGGCGACCTGTACCGGGCGTTGCGTGATCGCAGCCAAAGGGTCGGCTCGCGTTTTTCCGGGGACCGGGATGAACAACTCGCCCATAAGGAACGCCAACGCTATCTGAGTCAGCTCAAGGATCAACTGGATATTCCGGATCATGTGTTGGACGCATTACCGCCAAAGGGTCGAAGCGGGAAAAAACCACAGAACAGCAACGAATCTAAAACAGAACGGTAAACGATATGATGTTTCAGTTCAGCAAGCGCCTGCTTACCCAGGTCGATAAACGCCAGCTTTGGAAAATGGCCTATATTTTCGGATGGAAAGGAACACAAGCGATATGGCAGTTTAAACGCCGTTTGAAAAAAGGCGTCTATTTCCCGCCGTTTCTTCATATTTCAATCACGAATAGCTGCAACCTTCATTGCCAGGGTTGCTGGGTCGATGTGGCCGGTCCCACGAAAAGAATAGAGGCTGATGATTTGAATCGCATCATCAACGAGGCTAAAAAGTACGGCAACAGATTTTTCGGCATTTTGGGCGGGGAGCCGTTTATGCACCCCCGGTTGTTGCAAGTCCTTGCGCAGCATCGTGACTGCTACTTTCAGGTTTTTACAAACGGCCATTTAATTACCGATGAAATCGCCAAAGAACTGCGGCGCATCGGCAATACCACGCCGTTGATCAGCATTGAGGGAAGTTCAAAAGTAAGCGATGAAAGACGCGGCCGCGGCAACGTGTTGGCAAAGACTTTGGAAGGATTGGACCACTGCGTGCGTCATCGCCTGTTTACAGGCGTGGCGACAAGCGTTTGTCGCTCCAACATAGATGATCTGGTCACGGAAGCCTGGCTTGGCGAGCTTTCGGAATATGGCGTGCATTATGTCTGGTACTATATCTATCGCCCCATCGGCCCGAAACCTTCTCCCGAGTTGGCTCTTTCCCCGGAGCAAATACAAAGAGTGCGGGAGTTCATTGTCAAAGTACGAAGAAAGGCGCCCCTGCTGGTCATCGACGCCTATTGGGATGACAAGGGCCAGGCCATTTGCCCCATGGCCACCGGCATCAGTCACCATATAGGTCCCTATGGCGATATCGAGCCATGTCCGATTATCCAGTTCGCCCGTGAGAGCATTTACGATTACAAGAGTCTTTATGAGGCATTGACGCAGTCCGAGTTTATCAAGGACTTTCGTAAAACGGCCGCCAAGCACACGCGTGGCTGCATTCTACTGGAACGGCCGGATATCGTGCGCGACCTGGTGAACAAGCATGGAGCCCGGGACACCAGCGGACGTATGCGCGGGCTGCAGGAACTGGAAGCGATGCAGCCTTGTCACAGCCAGTTCCATCCCGATGCCGGCATCCCGGAGGAACAGTGGATGTACCGCATTGCAAAGAAGAACTGGTTTTTCGGATTCGGCGCCTATAATTGAGGACGTAATATGACAATGTTTATTGATGAAAAAACAGCGATAAATCAAGCCGTGGAGCACCTGCTGACGCTCAATGTAAATCGGCCGAACCCTGCACCGCAAAGTCGGCTTGGGAAATCGAACATCCCGCCGTCCTATTGGGAGAGACGTCACATCAGGCGGCAGGCCGCCGCTTTTATGGAGGAGAATAAAATCGTTCCCCCGACGCCAATGGAGGAGCTAACCGCCCTTGCCGACCGCTTTACGACATGGGCGAATATTGACGCCGCCTATCGGGACTTTGCAGCCGTGTGCCTGAACAATGAGGCCTGGAAGGAAATGCTGGCGGCGATTCCTTATGAACGTCGTTTACTGCTCTTGCCGAGATGTTTGCGGATCAAGGAAAAATGCCCGGCATATTTTGACGAGTTCGGCTTGCTGTGTCAAAAGTGCGGCCTGTGTGCGATTCAGGAATTACAAGAGGAGGCGGAACGTCTCGGCTATGCCGTGCTGGTGTCGGAAGGTTCCACAATGGTCACCAATATTATTCAAACCGGAAAAATCGAGGCCATTGTCGGCATCAGTTGCCTGAATGTGCTGGCGCGGGCGTTGCCCTATATGGAAGCCGCGGCCATTCCCGGTCTGGCCATACCATTGCTTCGGAACGATTGCGCCGATTCGAGTTTGGATATGGAGTGGGCCTGGGAGGCCATTCATCTGACAAGCGAGGACAAAACAAGGCGTCTTGATCTGGATAGTTTGCGCCGACAAGTTGGCGCATGGTTTACGATAGAGTCGTTAACCGCCATTCTTGGCCGGCCGCAGTCTCAAACCGAAAAGATTGCTCTTGAATGGCTTGCTCGCGACGGCAAAAGATGGAGGCCTTTTTTAGCCGTTTGCGCCTGGCAGGCGTTGCAGGACCGTCCTGTGAACGACGCGCCCGATTTGATCAAAATAGCCGTCTCTTTGGAATGCTTTCACAAGGCGTCGCTCATACACGACGACATTGAAGACCAGGATGCAATGCGTTACGGCGAAAAATCATTGCACGAGGAATATGGCGTCGCCGTTGCGCTCAATGTGGGCGATTTTCTGCTGGGCGAAGGATACCGATTGATCGCCGAGCTGCAGGCCGACCCTGAACAGAAAAATGAAATTCTGAGGACGATCACTCTCGGTCATCGTACGCTGACGTTGGGACAGGGCGCCGAACTCTATTGGATGAGGCATCCGCGGGTATTGTCCTTGTCGCAGGTTATCGATATTTTTCGCCAAAAAACAGCGCCCGCATTTCAGGTGGCCCTGGCCGCCGGGGTCATCCATGCCGGCGCTCAGGATGACTTTGGCGACATCCTCGACTCTTACAGCAAAGCTTTGGGAATTGCGTATCAGATCAAGGACGATCTGGAAGATTTTGAAAGCAAGGCTGATGCATCGGACCTCAAAGCGATGCGGCCTTCACTGTTGTTGGCCGTCGCCTACAACATGGCGCAAGGCGAGGAGCGGGAGCTGCTGCAAACCGCCTGGCAGCGCTCCGTGCATGACAACAAAAGCATGGCGGAAATTGAAAAAATCGTTTCCAGCCCGGACGTCAGGGAAAAAGCCCGCCAATTGTTGCAGGCCTACAAGGAAGAAGCGCTCCGCTCCATAAGCGAGCTGTCCAATGCAAACCTCAAGGGGTTGCTGCGACGCGTGGTCGGCAAAATTGTTGACGACATAAAAATAAAAGGTTGGTGCCGTGAGTTTGAGACTCGAAATGCTGCAAGTCGCCCGGTTGGCAAAGAGGCTGCTGGGCGATTCTAGTCAACTGGTCGCCGAGTTTATTTTGAACCAACAACATGAAGATGGCGGGTTTAAGAATCGCGGCGGCGAAAGCGATTTGTATTACACGGTATTCGCCCTGGAAAGCCTTTTAGCCTTGCAAGTCGATTTTTCATTTCAACCCGCCATTGAATACCTGGAGTCGTTCCAGGCCGGCGATGATCTTGACTTTGTCCATCTGACGTGTCTGGCCAGGGCCTGGGCCAATGTCCCACAAAAAAGTCCGCCTATGAAGAGAACACAGCGCATTTTGGAAAAAATCGAGCAATACCGCTCGGCCGATGGCGGCTATAACCTGACGCCGCGGTCGAAAAACGGCGCCTGCTACGCCTGTTTTCTGGCCTTGGGCGCCTACCAGGATTTCGAAACGCCGATGCCCGACATGAGCGCGATGCGCCATTGTCTGATCGGGCTGCAAACGGTCGACGGCGCTTTTGCCAACGAGATGAACATGAAAACCGGACTCACCGCTCCCACGGCGGCGGCGGTCCGCATTCTTGCCCGGTTGGGCATTAATCCGCAGCAAACAACGGCTCAATGGCTTTTGCAGCGGCATCATCCGCAAGGCGGCTTTTGCGCGGCGCCGCAAACGCCACTTCCGGATCTGTTGTCCACGGCGACGGCATTGCATGCGCTGGCCGCCATGGGAGCTTCCTTTTCCCACATTAAAGAAAAGTGCCTTGATTTCATTGACAGTTTATGGGTCAACAAAGGGTCGTTTTACGGCGACTGGATGGATGACGCTCTGGACTGCGAATATACTTTTTACGGACTTTTGGCGTTAGGACATTTAAGCGTTTAACCATTGGAGCAACCCGAATGCGCGAATCCATGACTCTCTTACAGTTAAAAGACGATATCGAACAAACCTGTTCAAATTTGTATCAAAAACTTTTGGCGGAACGTTCTCCGGCGGGTCACTGGGAGGGGCGCCTGGCAAGCAGCGCTCTCTCCACAGCCACCGCGGTAATCGCATTGGGGCTGAGCGATCGACAACAATCTCACACTCTCATCCTCGACGGTCTCGATTGGTTGATCGCCAATCAAAACAGCGACGGCGGATGGGGAGATACAACGCTATCCGCCGGCAATATCAGCACAACGCTGCTCTGTTGGGCGGCCCTGGCGCTAAAACCGGCGGGGGCGCCCCGGTTTGATGCCGCCATCCGGAAGGCGGAAGCATGGATAACAAACCGGATAGGCGGCACAACGCCGGAACATATTGTGCAGGCGCTTGTTTCGCGCTATGGGGAGGATCGCACCTTTCTGGTTCCCATTCTGTGTACATGCGCTATGACCGGAAGACTGGGCGGCCCGCGGGATGCCTGGCGTCATGTCGACGGACTCCCTTTTGAGATTGCCGCGCTGCCGCATCAATTGTTCAAATGGCTCCGAATGCCGGTCGTCAGTTATGCCCTGCCGGCACTGATTGCGCTTGGCCAGGTGCGTCATTATCACTATCCCACAAAAAATCCGATTGCTTTTTTACTACGGCGCATAACCCGGCGGAAAACGCTTCAGGTTTTGCAGGACATCCAGCCCGACAGCGGCGGCTTTTTAGAAGCGGTTCCGCTGACCGGTTTTGTTGTCATGAGTCTCGCATTTATGAACCGGAAACAACACCCCGTGGTTCGCAAGGGCATTGCCTTTTTAAAGGAGACCGTGCGGTAGGATGGAAGTTGGGCCATTGACGTCAACCTCGCCACATGGGTGACAACGCTTGCCATCAATGCTTCATCGCCGCATTCCGAATTTACATCGCGGCTGCCGACTGCGGAAGTACAGTCAATTTTTCAATGGCTGCTGCATCAACAGTACAAGGAGGAGCATCCCTTTACTCACGCCGAGCCGGGCGGGTGGGCGTGGACCGATCTTTCCGGCGGCGTGCCCGACGCCGACGACACAGCGGGCGCTTTGCTTGCCCTGGCAAATTTAAACGTCAAGGCTCCGCAAATCATTCAGGCTGCGGCCAAGGGAGTGCGCTGGCTGATAAATTTGCAGAACCGCGACGGCGGCATTCCCACCTTTTGCCATGGATGGGGGCGCCTGGCGTTTGATCGCAGTTCGGCGGATATTACCGCTCATGCATTGCGGGCCTTTGCCGTATGGAAGCCCTTTTTGCCCGATACATTCGGCCCCGGGATCGAAAAGGCGATGAAACGGGCCATCCATTACCTGCTGCGGACGCAGAATTCCGATGGCTTTTGGGTCCCGCTCTGGTTTGGCAACCAAGAGGCGGATGGCGATATAAACCCGGTCTATGGTACAAGCCGGGTTTTGGCGGCGTTCACCGCTCTTTTGCCCCACTATCCCGAAATGGTTCAAAGCGCCCTCTCCAAAGCCGTTCCATGGATGCTAAAAGCCCGGAACCATGATGGCGGCTGGGGCGGCGATCAAGGCATTCCATCGTCCATTGAAGAAACGGCCCTGGCTGTCGATGCACTTGCAAGAGTCCTGCAATTGAATGATTGGTTTAAAAGCGAAGCAGAGTTGTCATTAAAAGAAAAAATCGAGTCGGCGCTTCATGCCGGCGCCTCCTGGCTTATCAGGGAAACGGAACGAGGCGCCAAAACGCCGCCCGCCCCGATCGGGTTTTACTTTGCCAGTCTGTGGTATTTTGAAAAACTATACCCGATCATTTTTTCCATATCGGCGTTGAATCAGTTGAAACTCGCGATCACTTTGTACGAGGGCGAATCGATGTATGAAGAATCATCTGTTTTCAAAACGAACGATAAAAAATAAACGAATTGCTCCCTCTTGTTCATTTTCAATCGTCGCCAAGCTCCAGCTTGGCGATGCTTCACGATCTACAGGCGTCGAACGGTTCCCCGGCGCCATGCTCTGCTTGGCGGAATTGTTTCCGGTCGCAAAAGTATAATCAATCTGCGGCGGAAAAAGGCGAGACCAAGCGGAGCTTGGCGCCAATGACTTTTCGTTTTAACCGGTATTCTGCCAAAGTGTATATCCGAACAGTTTCAGTAAACCAGGAACAAGCTCGCGTTAATACTGGTTTTAACTCATGTTGCACCGGGCTTTTTTTGCTTGTGAATAAGGGAAAATAACAATATATTTACCGCTCATTAACCGTGGGAAACAGGATTTTGCTTAAAAAGAAAATTTACATCTTTATTATCTACCTGGCTTTTATACTTGCGGGTTGCAGCGGCAGCCGCAAATTGACGACGTCGAATGCCGCAAAGCCGCAATATAACAAGGCCGCCCTCAACCAAATGATCGACGGCGCCATCATGGAGCTGCTCGAACGTCCCCGCGAGGCGCTGTCCTACTATCATCACGCCGCCGAGCTTGATTCCTCCTCTCCCGGCATTTATGTGACCATGGCGGAAAATTACTATAAAATTAAAGAGCCGGACGTCAGCATCAGTGTGGCGAAAAAGGCCTTGCGCCTGGACCCTGAAAATGTCGACGCCCTCTACATCCTGGCGCTCAGCTACGAGGCCGAAAAAGAGTATACAAAAGCCATGGCCGTGTACGAGGATCTCGTCGAGTTGCGCCCCACCGATCTCGAGGCGCTGTACTATTTGACCTCGTTGCAGGTCATTTCCGGTCTGCCAAAGAAAGCGCTGAGCACCTACAAACAGATGTCGAAACTGGGCTTTAACGATCCGGGCTATCTTCTCGGCGTGGGCAATTTGTTTCTGGGCCACAACGCCGTCGATCAGGCGGAGCTAATTTACAAGGATATCCTGGCCGCGCATCCGAAATTCGAGGCGCCCTACCTGGCCCTGGCCAAAACCAGCAAGGTCAAGGGCGATACGACAAAAGCCATTGAATGGTATGAAAGAGCCTTGCAGCAAAATCCGCATTTTCAGGATTCCCGCGAAGAGCTGAAGCAGATTTTTGAAAAGCGTAAGGACTGGAAATCGGCGGTCGTCGTGTTCGAGAAACTGGTCAAGGCCGACAGCACGGATCTTTCCAACAAACTGGAATTGGGTCGCTATTATTTTCTAAACGGCGACATGGAAAATAGCCGGGCGATTCATGAACGGGCCGTGCGCCAGCATCCGTTGAGCGAGCGCGCCTACGTCGCCCTGGGCGCTCTTTATATGGAACAGGGGGACACCCTGGCGGCGATTCAAACGTTGCAATCGGCCCTTCGGAAAAAGCAATCTTTTTATCGTGCGCGCGCCGAGCTGCGCGATATTTACGCCTCGCAAAAGCAGTGGGATGACGCCATTGCCCTGTACGAGCCCCTGAAGGACAATGACACCACCTACGTCGGCGCGCGGATCGAAATTGCTCATCTGTTGGTCAGCAAGGGCGATACGCTTCAGGCCATTCGAAACCTGGAGCCGCTGTTGGAGACGCATCCCGATGACTGGCGCATTCCGCTTACGCTAGGCCGCTTTTATTTTATTATGAATAATAATGCAAAGTCCGCCGAAAATTTCGACAGGGCGCTCAAGCATCGCGACGATCTCCCGGAACTGTGGGTGCTGCGCGGTCTGGCCTATATGCGTCAGGACAGCCTTGGCCTGGCGCAACAAAATTTTGAAGAGGCGTTGAAGAAATTCCCGGATAGTCCCGAGATCAATTACTACATGGGAAACATCCTGGCGCGGCGGAAAAAATTTGCCCGGTCGCTCGCTTATTATCATAAATCGCTGGAAGGCGATCCACATAATGAGCAAGTCGCTCTCTCCCTCGCCGGCGCTTATGACGAGCTAAAGCAGTATGATCGTTCCGAGGTGCTGTATAAGCAACTGCTCAAGAGCAACCCCGATCGCCCCATTGTGCTGAACAACTATGCCTATCATCTCTCGGTGCAGGGCAAGGAGCTGGACAGGGCGCTGGAAATGTCCAAACGCGCCGTGGAGGCGGAGCCTGACAACGGCCCCTATCTTGATACGCTTGGCTGGATATATTTTCAGATGGGCCGGTATATGGAAGCAAAAATGTATATTGAAAAGGCGCTCGAACGCAGCCCGGACGCCGCCGAAGTCATCGAGCATCTTGGCGACGTTTATGAAAAGCTTGGCGACCAGGCGATGGCCGAGAGGTATTGGCTCAAGGCTTACGAGTTGGACGGGAGACGCCTCAGACTACGGGAAAAGCTGGGACTGCATTAGGCATGTTTTTATTTTCAAAATTTAAAAAAAATCGTGTACAGCGGTCATTTATATTATTCGGGATGACCGCTTTATTGTTATTAACCGCCTGCGGTCAATGGCGCGGCGTGCAGATCAAACCGACGGAGACGCGAATCGACGTGGTGCGGGAGATTGTGCGGCAAAACTGGGAGCAGCTCGAAACGCTGCACGGTTTCGGACGCATCATCATGGAATCGCCGCGGCAATCGTTTTCCGGGCGCGCCGTGGTCAACGTCAAGGTCCCGGATTCCGTGTACATCAAGATAGAAGCCATCCTGGGGCTGGACGTGGGCGTCATATTCGCGGACAAAAAATCGTTCCTTGTTTTTTCTCCCATGGAAAAACTGGCGTACGCCGGCGCCAGCGAGGATACGCTCAATCTAAAGATGTACCTTGGATTTGATTTGACTTTTCCCATGTTGATGCACCTCATTTCCGGCGTCGCCTTGCTGCCGGATCTTGACGACGCCGTGATGCACAACGACGGAGAACAGCTCGAAATAACCGGCCGCAAAAACGGCCTGTCTTTCGAATACTCTATTGACACGAAATTCGGCATGGTGTCCAAGGTCATCGTGCGCGATGACCAGGGTCAGGTGCATCTCATCGAGGAATACAAGCGGTTCGTCAGGGTGGGTTCTGTTCGGGCGCCGAAAATGATGCGCTATATCCGTCCCGCTCGAAAAGAATCGCTCACCCTTTTTTACGAGCAACTGGATGTGAACAAGCCCATTCCGCCAAAAGATTTTTATATCAAATTGCCAAAGGATATTTTAAAGATAAGGCTCTAGTCATGTCCGCAACAGCGCAAAAGATCGACGTCTCCATCGTCATCCCCATGCTCAACGAAGAAGAGTCCATTGGCGAGCTGTCGAGGCAAATCATCGAGGTTATGACCCGGATAAATAAATCCTTTGAGATTATTTTTATCGACGACGGCTCCACGGATGCGTCGCCAGCAGCGGCCAAGGCGCTGCATGAAAAGGATTCGCGCATCAAGCTGATCGAATTTCGCAAAAACTATGGCAAGGCGGCGGCGCTGGCCGCCGGTTTCAAAATGGCCGCCGGGGACATCGTCGTCACCATGGACGCCGATCTGCAGGACGACCCCAATGAAATCCCCAATTTATTGCAAAAGCTGGATGAAGGCTATGACTTGGTCTCCGGCTGGAAAAAAGTACGTCACGACCCGTTCATTAAAACGCAGACATCCAAGGTGTACAACTATTTCACCTCGCTGTTCAGCGGCATCCGGCTGCACGATTTTAATTGCGGCCTCAAGGCCTATCGCGCCGAGGTCGTCAAAACGATGAGCGTCTACGGCGAATTGCACCGCTACCTGCCGGTCATCGCCCATCGCAACGGCTACCGGGTGACCGAGATTCCGGTTACACATCACCCGCGAAAATACGGCGAGTCCAAATACGGCGTCGCCCGCTTTACGCGCGGCGCTTTTGATCTGCTGACCATCTCTTTTTTGACTCGCTACAAAAAGCGACCGCTGCATCTGTTCGGCTCATGGGGGCTCATTTCCACCTTTTTCGGCCTAGTCGTTTTGCTTTACCTGGCCGTGCAGAAAATCGTCTATGGTCAGCATTTGAGCAACCGTCCGCTGCTGTTCCTCGGTTTGCTCATGGTCATCATCGGCGTGCAGTTTTTTTCCATCGGTCTGTTGGGAGAAATGATCACCGAATCGCGCTCCGAATCCGACAATTATTTGGTCAAGCATTATATCGGGTGGGAGTAAGTGGCGAAAAAGGCGGACAACTTTATTTCGGTCATCGTTCCTTCGTACAATCGCAAATCGGAGATCGAAGAGCTGCTGCATTCGCTCTCCCGGCAGGAGTTGCCGCGGGAGCTGTTCGAAGTGATTATTGTCGACGACGGCTCCACCGACGGTACGGAAGAATGGGTGGCCGCGTTCTCGAAAAACTCCGATCTCAATATTCGTTTCCTTCGCCAGGATCACCAGGGGCCGGGCGCCGCGCGCAACCTGGGCATGGAAAACGCCCGCGGCGTTGTGTTTGTGTTCATCGACTCGGATTGCACGGCGCCGCCGAACTGGCTGAGCGTCATTAAAAAAGCCTTTGACGACGATCCCGAACTGCGCGCCTTTGGCGGCCGCGACGATGCGCGCGCCGATTTCCCGCCGCTGCTGCTGGCGATCAATTACTCTATGACCTCGTTCCTGACCACCGGCGGCATGCGCGGCGGCAAAAAGAAACGCCTGGCAAAATTTTATCCGCGCAGCTTTAACATGGGGCTGCATCGCGAACTGTATGAAAAAATCGGCGGATTCGGCGGTCTGCGGCACGGGCAGGATATCGAGTTCAGCAACCGGATCATCAAAAGCGGCGTCAAAGTGGCTTACCTGCGGGA
>JAJRST010000481.1 GCA_024278645.1 bacterium
CCGCGATTCCTGTATCGCAGCTCGGCGCATCAGGAAGCGCTGGAGCGGCTGGCGGCGGCCGTGACCCTGCGACGCGGCATTGCGGCCATCGTCGGCGAACCGGGGCTGGGCAAAAGCACGCTCCTACGCACCATGTTGACCGGCCTGCAGAATGCCGTGGATTTTGCCTGGATTTTCAACACCACCATGGAAGCCGCCGATTTACTGCGATACATTTGCCGTGATTTTGGTTTTACGCCAAAAGGCGAAAGCAAGGGCGATGTTTTGATCGAGCTGTACACCTATTTTATTCGCGCCCACAAAGAGGGCCGCATTCCGCTCCTCATTATCGATGAGGCGCAGAATCTGGACCCGCAGGTTTTGGAAGAAATTCGCCAGCTTTCCAATCTGGAGACCGTCAACAAGAAACTGGTTCAGATCGTTCTTTCCGGGCAGCCGCAGTTGGACGCCTATCTCGATCTGCCGGAGCTTGTTCAGCTCAAGCAGCGCATCAGCTACAAAGCCACCTTGAGTCGATTCGATTTCGAGGACACGCTGCGCTATGTACAGCATCGACTCGCCGTCGCCGGCGCCAGGGAGAACGACATCTTTTCGAAAAGCGCCCTGCAGCACATTTTCGAGATATCCGGCGGCATACCGCGGTTGATCAACCAGTTGTGCGACAACGCCATGGCCATTGCGGCAAAGCAACAGGTGCATGAAATAGACGCCGTGATCATCCGCGGCTTGCTGGAGCGCGGCGAAGTGATGAAAGCGCCGACCGCGGCGCGGGTCAAACAGCCGACGCGCAGTTGGGAGCGGCCGGAGAGAGAGAAAGCAGAGAGGCCGAAAGTAATGGTAAAAACAAAAACAGAAACGATACACCCGGTCCATGAGGCGCCGCAACACGAGCGCATCATTGAAACCGAGGATGATATTTTTGAGGCCATTGATATTACAGAACTAATTTCCGTGATTTAGCAGCAGATAAAGGAGGAGATAATGAGTCTCGTGCATGACATGTTGACATCCGTTGAAGAAAAAGAGCAGGTCATCGCCGCGCCCTGGAACTCCGGGCCGAAAACGCGGGCAGGACTGTTCGTCCTCGATCTGCCCAACGAAATCCTGAACGATTTCTACGATCTGAAGGAGCACATTCGCATCGCCAATATGCGCGACAATATTCGCACGTTGTCCATCGCCAATTCCTCGCAGGGCGAGGGGTCCTCCACCATCGCCACCTACCTGGCGTTTTTGATGGCCGGCGGCGTGGTGACCAAGCTGGAAAAGAGCGATTCCGGCCGGGCTGCAAAATGCCTGGTGGATGAGGATGCAAAGGATTTGCACCATATCCCGGAGTCGGACAAGATTTTTACCAACAGTTTTCACTCATTGAACAGGCAGCCGGCGACGACGCAGGATGTGTTCAAGAATTGGAAAAACGACGTCGATTCCAGGTTCATGAATATGGACAACAGCGAATGTATTCTGCTGGTCGACGCCAATATGCACAATCCCAGCATTCATCGCTTTTTTGGTCTCGACGTCGAGAACGGACTGGGCGAGATCATCGAACGCAACGTCGACTGGACCGAGATGACAAAGCCGGTTCGCGACAGCAATTTAAAGCTGATCACCGCCGGCGTCTCCGACCGCAATCCCGTCGAGCTCCTGGGCAGCGACCATTTCAAAGCGCTGGTGGACGAATGGAAGACGCAGTTTCGCTATGTCATTTTTGATTCGCCGGCGGTGTTGAATTACGTCGATTCCTTGAGCCTGGCCGCTGTCGTTGACGGCGTCGTGCTGGTGGTTCGCGCCGGTCAAACCCGCTGGGACACCGCGCAGAGCGCCAAGCAAAAACTGACCACGGCGCACGCCAACTTGCTCGGCGTGACCTTGAATCGCCGCAAAATGGACATTCCAGACGGTTTGTACAAACGCTTAATCTAAACCCGGGAACCGGAACATGTTGACCGCAGCTCAATACAGAATGGACCGAAAATTTTTGCTCGTCTCGCTGGCCTTGTTCGCCGGCGCCGGCGCGTCCTTGCTCGCCGCCTATGCCGTGTGGGCGTTTACGCCGGGCAAGGTCCTCGGCCTTTTCTTTGTCATGATGTTTGCGGTGCTTTTGGCTCTGGCGCCGGATAAGAGACGATTTGCCCTGGCCGCCACGCTTTTCGTCGTGCCGCTCAATATTGATCAATATTTCATCCTGCATCCAAGCCCCGGCGGCGCCGACGGCATTTCCTTCGGCCTGTTTGAAATAGCCCTGTTCTTTCTGCTGGTCGTCACCCTGGTGCGATCGGCGCGGGCCAAGCAGCCGCGCGTGTTTCGCCTGTTCCCCGCTGTGCTGGCGCCCAGCATCGCCATTCTTGCTTTTTACCTGATCAGCCTGGCAAACGCCCGCGACCTCATGTGGAGCCTGTTTGATATCGTCAACTTTTGCAAGGTCATTCTCTTTTTTCTGCTGTTGGCCAACAACATCACCAGTGAAAAGGATTTAAAGCTTGTGCTTATTGCCCTGTTCCTCGGCCTGATCGGTCAGGCGTTCATCGCCGCATGGCAAAATATCAACCCGGACATTACCGACGCCATGCTTCGCTTTAAACTCGGCGTCTCTTCCAAAATCGTCGAAGAGCAGGGCGTGAATCCCTTTGTGCGTTCCGGCGGAACGCTGGGAAACGCCAATCACCTGGGCCGCTATTTCGGCTTGATCCTGCCCACGGCCATCATCCTTGTGCTGTCGCCGGTGTCCGGCCGCAGCCTGAAGATGATGAGCATCCTGGCTTCGCTGGTCGGCGCCGTGGCGGTGATCAACACCATGTCGCGCAGCGCCTGGGCCGGGCTGGCGCTCTCCGTCCTGGTCATGCTGCCGTTTATGCTCAGGCATCGC
>JAJRST010000041.1 GCA_024278645.1 bacterium
ATGCCGGAATCAACCACCGCCTGGTGCGCCGCCGCCATAGCGAATTGCGTGAACCTTCCCATACGGCGCGCCTCTTTGCGATCGATGTAATCCTCGGGACTGAAATCTTTCACTTCTGCTGCTATCTTTGTGGCATGAGGTTCAGGGTCGATGAGCGTGAGTGGGCCTACGCCGTTTTGTCCGGTTTTCAAGCTGTGTTTAAAGGCATCCAGATCGTTGCCGATCGGGGAGACGACGCCCATTCCTGTCACCACGACTCGTTTCAATTCCATAAAACACCTATTGTAAAGTCCTTGACATTATTGAATCCGCCTGAAAAAATATTGCGCGGCCAACGGCCATATCCGGATGATTATTGGTTTGAGCAAATTGATTCGTTTCGGGCGGATTATTTAATTTGAAGGGCTATTTTTGAGCGTTTGAGGCTTAATAACAGGGGGGCAGGCAATCCTGCTCCCCTGTCACACCAGATCGATGTGAGATTAACCTTGTTTTTCTCTCATGTACTTGAGGGCATCGCCAACGGTTTGCAGCTTTTCCGCCTCTTCATCCTGGATTTCAATACCGAACTCTTCCTCAAACGCCATGACCAACTCAACCGTATCGAGAGAATCAGCGCCTAAATCGTCGATAAAAGAAGCTTCCTCGGTAACTTCGCTGGCGTCCACGCCCAATTGCTCAACGATAATTTCTTTAATGCGGTCTTCCACTGACATTGGACACACCTCCTAATTATTGGTTAGTATTTGAATTACCTTGACTATGCTTATTACATGACCATGCCGCCATCCACATGCAACACCTGGCCGGTGATGTAATCGGACAAGTCGCTGGCCAGGAACAACACGGCGTTGGCGACATCTTCCGCCTGACCGGGGCGTTGCAGCGGGATTAGCGTTACAAATTGTTTTTTTGCTTCTTCGGGCAAATCCTTTGTCATTTCCGTTTGAATGTAGCCGGGGGCTACGGCATTGACCTGGATGTGCCGCGATCCGAACTCCTTGGCGACCGACTTTGTCAAGCCGATGACGCCGGCCTTTGAAGCCGAATAATTGGCTTGTCCTGCATTTCCCATCACGCCGACGACGGAAGATATATTAATAATCTTGCCGGAGCGCGCCTTCATCATCGTGCGCGTGACAGATTTAATGCAATTAAACGTCCCTTTTAAATTCACGGTGATCACCGAATCCCATTCCGCCTCGCTCATACGCATGAGCAGATTGTCTCGTGTGATGCCGGCATTATTCACCAGAATATCGACGCGACCGAACTTTTCGACAGTCTGTTTGATCAGGCCGTCGGCTTGCGCCATTTGAGAGACATCCGCCTTTATCGCAAGTGAATCGCGGCCAAGAGACTTTATCTTTTCAGCCATTTGCCGAGCGCCCTGCTCATCAATATCCGAAATAACTATATTGCATCCGGCCTGCGCCAGTTTGACGGCGATTTCCGCGCCTATGCCCCTGGCGGAGCCGGTTACAATAGCTGTTTTACCTTGCAAATTTATCAAATCAACCTCTCTGACAATTTTTCAAATTCCTCAACAGTACCTACTGAAGTAACATCTAAATGCCGATCTATTTTCCGTAATAATCCGCTGAGCACTCGACCAGGCCCGACTTCAATAAACGTCTCGGCGCCGCCCATGGAGATGTGCTTGATCGTCTCTGTCCATAAAACCGGGCTTAACAACTGCTTGCCGAGAAACAATTTTATCTCGTCGGCGTCAAGCGTCGCCTGACCCGTTACATTGATATAGATCGGCACATCGGGTTTGAAAAACTCGACGCGCTCCAATTCCTGAACAAAATCATTGAGTATCGGTTTCATAAGCGGCGAGTGAAAGGCGCCGCTCACATTCAATTGCACGGCGCGTTTGGCGCCTTTTTCCTTGGCCATGGCCATGGCCATCCGCACGCCTTCAACAGTGCCGGAGATGACGATTTGCTGGGGCGAGTTGAAATTTGCCAAATCGACCAAAGCCTTGTGCGAGGCTTGCTGGCAGATGTTATGCACGGTCTGGTAATCCAAGCCAATGATTGCGGCCATGGCGCCTTTGACGCTCTTGCCGGCGTTTTGCATTAACTGTCCGCGCAACTTTACCAGCTTTAACCCCTGGTCAAAGTTAAACACGCCAGCGGCGGCGAGAGCGGAATATTCGCCCAGGCTGTGGCCGGCCGTCATAGCCGGAGAAAAGTTATTCTCCTTTAGCAGTTCATAAATAACGTAGCTATGTACAAAAATAGCCGGCTGCGTTTTGTCTGTCTGCGCCAACGCCTCCTCGGGTCCTTCAAAGGACAGGCGGGCGAGATCAAAATCGAGAATATCGTTTGCTTGCTGATAGCGTTCTTTTACAGAACTGAATGTATCGTAAAAATCCCGGGCCATGCCGACAAATTGCGATCCTTGCCCAGGAAAAATAAAAGCCAGATTTGCCACGTCACCTTCCGTAATTAGAGCCAATTGTCCTCGATGCCCGCCTTCAAAACCGCTTATAAGCGGATGGCTGCCGAGCCCCAG
>JAJRST010000482.1 GCA_024278645.1 bacterium
AAGATTACCGGAATGCCCCAAACCATCGCCAATTTGTCCATTGGCTATGAAAAGGGCGGTTTTTCAGGACGCGTCTCCTTTTATTACCAGGGATTTACGATTACCAATGCGCAAAACCAGATAAAGTCGCTGGACCAAAACCAGGACAAACTCGTCCGTTGGGATGTGCAATTATCGCAAACGGTTTTCAAGAACTTGAAGATATATCTCAACCTGAACAATATCACCGACTGGCCGGACAGGAGCTATTTGACCTACCATCAGGATTTTCGCACCAGGCAGGAAAATTACGGCTGGACGGGAGATGTAGGACTACGCTACAAGTTTTAACGGCAATGTTTTAATGCGGCAAAGGAGGTGATCTATGGCGGAATAATACCAATAAAAGCATGCTAATTAACTGTCGTTATGTTGTGAACTTTGTTAAGGAGAAATGAGGCATGAAATCTTTTAAACTGTTTTCAAGTCTGGCTCTGTTTGCATATTTGCTCATTGGTATGGAAACTCTTCCGGCTCAGACGCCGGACACTGTTGTCGTTGATCCCGGAATGGGCACTCTGAATGCCGCGGTTAATGATCCCGCGAATGTCGGAAAAGTATTCAAACTGAAACGCGGCGGCGTCTATCTTTTGGATGCCATAGTGGAGCCAAGCCCGGACGCCCCGTTTATTCTGGTTGGCGAGAAGACTCCCGCCGACCAGCCGCCGGCAGTGCTTCAGCGTCATATCCCGCCGGGTTCGGCGACTTGGCAGCGAGCTATTCAGGCGCCCACTGACGTGACCCTGGAAAACATCGCCATTGTCGGCTACACGCCGGTCGACGAGCAATATCGATTTATGGTTCGAATGACGAAATCGCAAACGCATTTAACAATCAATAATTGCTTTTTACAGGGATTATGGGGCATGGCCTTTCATCTCGTCGCCGATTCGGTGAGCGTCGATTTTACAAACAATTATATGCATGGAATTCTGCAGCCTACAAACTGGCAAAATGGCTGGCTATATCACCTCGGCGGCACTTCCCCCGGATTGATTCGGATTGTAAATAATACTTTTATGTTTCAAGGCAGCGTCATTGGTTATAATGCCGGTGCGTTGGTAGATAGCGTCATTTTTGACCATAATACCGTTGTCTTCCAGAACAGGGAATGGTTTTATGCCGATCCCTATTTAAATGCCGTGTATACCAATAACATCTTTTACAACTGCGCCATGCGCGGTTTCGTCGGCCCGCGTCCGCAGTGGGGTTACGAGGGCGACTATAGCGATGATGCGGACGGCGATTCTCTTGTCGGTTTGGTCAACATTGATACGCTGGGAACCTGGATCGAAGGCGTCGACGACAATGAACGAACCGTGATCTACAGCAACAACCTGCGTTACACGACGCAACAAGTGCTCGATTTTCAGAAAGAAACCACGGCGACCTACCAGCCGACCATGAACGAAAAGACCAAGGGTATGTTCGCCAATTTCCCCAAAATGACGACCGAGAACAATATGGAGGAAACGCTCGATCCCGACTTTGTGCAACTGCCGCCGGAATCTGCGCTTGATCCCTATTTTGCCATGGTGAAAGGCAAGCGGGATACGACGCTGAGGACGGCGGAGTGGCCGCAGGACTGGGCCTGGGATTGGGACGGCGATCGCAAGGCGATTTTGAGCTGGCCGCCGCCGGTGAACTTGAAACCGCAGGCGGCAAGCCTGGTCGACGCCGGAAGCGACGGCTATCCGCTCGGCGACTTGAACTGGTATGGACAGAATGTCGTCGATGCATGGGAGCAAGGATTGGACAACCCGTTGATCTCCGGCGTCGCCGCCAAAGATGACGCCGCACGTCCCGCCGATTTCGTCCTGTCGCAGAATTATCCGAACCCGTTCAACCCCGTGACGACAATCGGCTTTCAGATTTCCGAACCCACCACGGTTTCTTTGACCGTCGTAAATATGCTGGGACAGAAGGTGCGGACTTTGATCAACAACAGGCGCTACAACCCCGGTCGCTACGATGTCAAGTGGAACGGCAGGGATGATAACGGCAGACAACAGGTGACAGGCGTTTATTTCTACCGTTTAGAGACCGGGAATTCTACGGCCATGCGTAAAATGATCATGATAAAATAAGGCCTTTCTTGTCAGCGAGGGATCGCGTCAGGCTTCCCTTGGGCAGCGTGCCGCGATCCCTCGCGAACAAAGACTTGCCTCATTCAAAGATAAACTTCCAGATCGGGCGGACCGCTTTTGCGATGACTTTCACAAGGGTCGGCTAATTGCTGTAAAACTTTTTGTAATGCGCTTCGGCCAATTGTTTCAATTTTTCAGCCATATCCGGATATTGTTCAATCACGTTGGTCGTCTCGTACGGATCATTCTGCATGTCAAACAACGAGAGTTCGATGTGCCTGTGCTCGTATTTGCCGGCCTGCCCGTCGTGGCCCGCGTATTTCAGGGTGCGGTATTTATGCGGCAGGTGCAGCTTCCAGCGCCCGTCGCCGCTGATCACCGCCTCGAAATGCTGGCCGGTGGAAAAGGCATAGTATTGATGCGGATAGACGGCGTCCTCTTGGCCGGTCATCAAATCCCAGACATTGGCGCCGTCAATCTCATTGTCCGGCAATTCGGCGCCGGCCAGGGCGCAGAGGGTCGGCAGGATGTCGATGGAGCTGAACACATTTTCCGACACGTCGCCGGCGGCAATGCGACCGGGGAATTTTATGATGCAGGCGGAACGCGTGCCGCCGTCAAAACTTGTGCCCTTGGCTTCGCGAAACGGCGTCTTCCCGGCATGGTTGCCGTAGCTGATCCACGGGCCGTTGTCCGATGTGAAAAGCACCAGGGTGTTTTCCTCCACGCCGTTGTCTTTTAGCGCCCGCATGATCTCGCCCACGGACCAGTCAATTTCCATCATGACATCGGCATACAACCCCTCGCCGGATTTGCCGAGAAACCTGTCGCTACAATACAGCGGCACATGCGGCATGGAGTGCGGTACGTAAAGGAAAAACGGCTCGTCCTTGCGCCGTTGAATGAAATCGACCGCGTGTTCGGTGTACCAGGTGGTGAGCATGGCCTGCTCCTTGGGCGTCACCCGTTCGATG
>JAJRST010000483.1 GCA_024278645.1 bacterium
ATCCACAAAAAACTTCAAGGCAAAAGGAATCAGCCACGCAGGCCCCCACCAAAGGGCCAACACAGGAGAGGCCCAAATCCCCAGGTTGGCGAGATGAAACAAAGCGAAAGTGAATTGCGAAAAGAAGTGAAAATGCCGGCCGGCGGAAATGTGTCTCTGCTTTTGCTTCAAAAAAGGGGCGAGGCCGGGCGGGCCGTCCGCCGGGACGACAGTTGCGGCATCCAGGGCATAGCCGACCTGCCACTTGGGGTGACGCGAGATCTTTTGCAAAATGAAATCGTCGTCGCCGGACAGCGAATCCGGCAACGCTGCATAGCCGCCGACGTCGCTTAACGCTTGTTTCTTAACGGCGAGATTTCTCCCCGTGCAGGTGACGCCTTTGCCAAGCGCAATCGTGCCCGCGGCGACGAAAGCGGCGGCGGCGGCGTCTATTTTCAAGACCCCATTCCACAATCCTTTCCCGGCGGTTTGCGGCGAAAAGCCGGCGACCAGTCCCGTGGACTCGTCAAAAAAGGAAAGCATGCCTTTTACCCATTGGGGGCCGGGCTGGCAATCGGCGTCGGTAAAGAGCAGTATATCTCCCTCCGCCTTTGATACGGCCATTTCCAGCGCCGATTTTTTTGAACTCTTGTATTTGACCTGGCTTGAATTTTGCAAGACAAGAATGGAATGTTCTTTTGCAAAGGAGGTTATGCGTTCCAGAGTATCATCGGTTGATTGATCGTCCACAACAATGATCTGCAACCGATGCCGGGGGTAGTCTTGCAGCATCAAAGCGTTCAAGCATTTTAAGATGGCATCGTCTTCATTTCGAGCCGCAACAATGACTGAAACAGAAAATTCGGAATGACCATTTAATTTTTTGCTTTCAAGACGAAAAATAATCGCAAAAAGGAGAAAGGCCATGGGCAAAACATAGATGAACAAAAAAGAGAAATTTTGGGGAATTGTTGAATCTATAATATTGTTCCTTGACTTTGATATTGAAAGTTATAACTTTCGGCATTTTTGAAACTATTCAAAATCATAATCGTTTACTCATACTCTGAAGAGCAATAAAAAGTTAATCGTACATTGCGTGTAATCGAGGACTGAAAAATGGAAACCAAACCAAAATGGTCCGCATCTTTTAAACTCGGACTCAACTTTATGATGGGCATTGCGCTCATCACGGTTGTATTGGTCGGTATAAAATACGCCATAAACAAACAAAATGAAATGAAAATTGCCGCGCTGGAACAAAATATTCTGGAAATGCGTTCCGCCATTTCTTTGGACAGCGTCCGGCAATATAATATTCAAAAGGTTATTTCAATTATCGACCAATATAACACTAAAATGCCGCGGCATCAAAAATACGAAATTGCCGAGGAGATTTACGCCATGACGCAAAAATATCCCAACCTCAACGTTGATTTATTGTGCGCAACGATAACGCATGAAAGCGCGGGGACATGGGATCCGGAGATCACCTCTCCGGCAGGCGCCATGGGGCTGATGCAAATTATGCCGGCGACGGGCATGTTTGTCGCGGCGCATGAGGAGATCAACTGGACGTCGGCGGAAGAAATCCTGTATGATCCAATCTACAACATCCGCATCGGCTCGCGTTATCTCTCCTCATTGATCAAACTGTATGACGTGGATGGCGGACTTGCCGCCTACAACGGCGGCGAGGCACGAGCCGCATTATGGCTGGGCCAAGGGAAACGCAACGGCATACTGGCAAAGGAAACGCAGCGATACGTTCCCGCTATTCAACGTCTTTACGAAGAATACAAATCATACACAATGTAAGAAAAGGGCTGCAAAGCCCTTTTCGTTTTTGTAACAAAAACTCTCCCCGCGCCGTCCCTATTTGTAACTTTTTCGCTTGCACTTTTAAGCGTTTTTCCATAATATAAACAGCATTAACATATAAAGTTCTATGAAGGAGTATGGAAATGAAAGCTCTATATACCATTTTTATCGTTCTTGTTTTTGCAATGTCAAATATTCTTGTCGCGCAAGCGGGCAGGAGCGCCATTGACGTGCATGCCGGCTATCTGGACCCCAAAGATACGGAAGCGGGCATGGTTGTCCGCGCCATGTTGACATCTTCTTTTGATGAAGCCGTTGATGTTGGATTCGGCTTCGACCTATTCCAGAAAGCCTATACCAAAGAAGCGGAGGTCGCCTCTCAAAAAAGCGGCGACACACAATTGACCACCTATAGTACGCTGGTTGATTATAAAAGAACGATTGTACCGCTGTATCTTTCCATTAAAATAAAAATCCCGACAATTCGTTCGCGAAGCTTTGGCTATTTTGCACGGGCCAGCCTGAGCTATCAATTCCTGTTCAGCGAAGAAAAAAATTATGAAGCGAACAAGAGCGAGTCGCGCAAATACCAGGGGTTTGGCTGGCAGGCAGGCGGCGGCGTCTTTTATCGCGTCGGCTCACGCTCCACACTGCTTGCGGAAGCGCTTTACAATAGCGGCTCCGTCGGCCGCGACGTCACCAAGCAGTCCGATCAACTGCCGTTGACGGAGCGCGTCAACCTCTCCGGTCTTGGCTTTCGTGTCGGCGTTGAATTAGACATCAAGTAAATATGCCTCATTACGAACAGAAATTTCAGTTCGGATTTGGCGGCGGTCTGACGCCAATGGTGCGCAACATCATGGTCGCCACGAGCGCCATTTGGATTGCCCAGCTTTTTGCCAATTCCTATTTGCTCGAAATATTCGCACTGCAACCGCTGTCGATTCAAAATTATTTTACGATATGGCAGGTCGTCACTTATATGTTTCTGCACGGCAGTTTTTTCCACCTCTTTTTTAACATGTTTGCCTTGTGGATGTTCGGATGTGAAATTGAACGCACGTTGGGCTCTTCAAAGTTTTTGCAATACTATTTATTAACGGGCATAGCCGGCGGCCTGACGCAACTTTTTGTAAATTGGGGAACGCCGAGCATTATTTACGGAGCTTCCGGCGCCATCTATGGCGTGCTCGTGGCCTTTGGCATCTTATTTCCTCACAGAATTGTAACCCTGCTGCTTTTCTTTGTGCTGCCCATCCAAATAAAGGCGCGAACACTTGTCGCGATTTTTATTGGGATTTCGATCTTATTGGGATTCAAAAGTCAACTCATCGGTACAAGCGGAGGCACGGCTCACTTTGCCCATCTTGGCGGCGCTTTCGCCGGCTATCTTTTATTGAGAGGGCGCTATATCTATTCAGGTATGCTGATCAAAATCGCAACCTATCAACAACAGAAGCGAGAAGAACGCGAGCGTATACGAAAAGAGAGCATTCATCGAAAACGAAAAGAGATTGACGAAATACTTGATCGAATCAATGAAGTGGGCTATGAAAATATAGCACAAGAAGACAAGGATTTTTTAAAGCAGGCGAGCGAGTTTTTGGCAAAAGAGGAAGAGAACTGAAGGAACAATGGCAAAATCGAAAGTCAGGTGGTTGTTTTTATTTTTTATTATTGCTCTATCGCTTGAATCATTTGGCGGGGAAATTAAGCTAAGGGATAAGCTCAGCGGCGCCTCATTGGGTTCGATTCGTTCCATTAAAATCGGTCGCTATGTTTTCATCCCCATTGAAGAGTTTGCAAAAGCCCTTTCCATCCCGACGATAAAAGACCTCAATGCAAAAAAAATCAGCCTCTTTTACAAGAAAAACAAAATCACCTTTACGGCCTACAACCCCTTTGTGCACCTGAATAAATTCAAGTTTCAAATGACGACAGACGTCCGTTTCCCGAACGGCGACTTTTACGTCCCCTTGCCGGAGATGGTCAAAGGCTTTGAGCTGGCCGGGATCAACACGTTATATTTTGACTCGAACCGGCTCACGCTTTATGTCATTATGCGGCCGCCAAACATTGTAAACATAACAACCGTTACAAACGGCGATACGCTTGAACTTTTTATTAAAACAACGCAAAAATTCCAAAGACAAAACATAGACACCATTCAAGACAAAGAGTGGATATATATCAACATCAACGGCGGCGTCATCGATGTGTCACAAAAATGGGATCACATAAATGGTCCCGCCATATTTGAGTTCATCCCTTCGCAAATTGCCATGAACAAGGCGCGTCTGGCGCTGCATGTGGCGCCCAATGTTTCTCTCGACAATATCAAGCTGCTGCCTGACGCCTCGGAAATCGTCGTGACGCTTGTTTCGAACAGCATTGCTTCTTCGGTCGTTTTCGCCGAATTATTAAAAGAACGCGAAAAATGGAAAATTGATACGATCATCATCGATCCCGGACATGGAGGCAAGGACGCCGGCGGCAGCGCTCCCGGACGCATTTTGGAGAAAAACATTGCCTTGAGCATTGCAAAAAAACTCGGGGATGAATTAAGGGCGCGAACAAATGCAAAGGTTATATTAACCCGAGATCGCGACTATTTCGTTCCTCTTAAAAGGCGCACCAAAAAAGCAAACGAAGCCGGCGGCAAGTTGTTCATCAGCATCCATGTTGATGCAAACAGAGTCAAAAGTCTTCACGGACACACGGTCTATTTTCTCGGCCCAGCCAAAACGGATGAAACGCGCAACGTGGCGCAGTTTGAAAATTCCGTTATAAAGTTCGAGGACTCTCAGAATGAATATGCCGGTTTGTCAGACGCCTCGTTCATCCTGGCCGCCAATGCACAAAACTCTTATAATAAAGAAAGTCAGGAACTGGCTGCAATGATTAATGAAGCCCTTGA
>JAJRST010000484.1 GCA_024278645.1 bacterium
CGGATAAAGAGTCCCAATGCTGTTGAATTTCCGCCCGCAGCGCCGCCGGCAGCGTTTGCGCCTGCGGCCGCCAGAGTATACCCACGTCCTCGCGGACATAGCTGCCGGTAAAAAGCGTTTTAAAGATCAAGGCATCATCGCACACTAGAGGGTGACTCCTTCCATTCTGAGCAGTTTGTCTTTAATATCCAGGCCGCCGCTGTAGCCGCCGAGTTTGCCGTCCGATTGCACGACGCGATGACAGGGGACCACGATCGGCGTCGGATTGGCGCCATTGGCGGCGCCGACGGCCCGGGCGGCCCCCGGCTTGCCCAGCTCTTGTGCGATCTGGCCGTAGGTTTTCAACTTTCCATAAGGAATGGCCTTGACCGCCTGCCACACGGCGCGCTGAAACGGCGTACCGGTTAAAAAATCCAGCGGTATGTCGAAGATGATGGGGCCTCCGGCAAAGTAGGCCTGTAATTGGGCCCCGAGGGATTTTAAGATCTCATTACGCTCTTTTATAATATTGGCCTGGGAGAATGACGCCGTGAAAGCATCAAAAGAGGCGGCGCGGTCAAAGACGATGCCGACGAGTCCGTCGTTCGAGGCGGCGAGCCATAAGGAAACCGGCTGCCAGGGAAAGCGTGTGACGAAAATATTTTTCATATTTTGTTTTTTAAATAATACTCAAGAGCAAGGTGTTGGAAACATCCGGCTGTAAGAAGGTATTATAAAAATGAAAAAGATTCAAGAAGAAACTTTTGTCTCGGTGAATCTCTGCATCAGGTGGGGGATCTTTTTTATCGAGTAAAAAGGGAAAGAAATAACCGGCGGCGTGTCGTTAAAATAGAGTTGGGAAATTCGGACGCCTGTGGAACCATGGTATTTTTGAAGAAAAAGGTGCATGCTTTTTAACGTGCCGGTCTTTCCTGCTTTTACCTCAATTGGCAGAACGTGTGAACGGTATGGAATGAGGTAATCAACCTCGGCACTGCTGTTGCGTGCCTCTCGGGCCCAATAGAATAATGAAGGCGCCTGATAGATATCCTGGTAGGCGAGCAGCTCCTGGGCAGTAAACTGTTCGGCCAAAGCGCCATTATTTATTTTGATAAAATCCTCATCTGGGGTGATAAGCATTTCACTGCTTAGCCCGCAAATATTCTGCATTAAACCGATATCCAGAAAAATCGTTTTAAAATGGGTCTCTTTGGCATTCGCTTCAAGCGGAAGGCCGCCGCCGCTTGTCTGTTTCACGCGAAGAATAACTCCTGCTTTTTCCAACAGTTCCACCGCTTGCTTCAGATCTCGGGATTGCATACTGCTGTCCACTTGAGAATACTTGAATTTTCTTCCCACCATTTTAGGAGCGGCAAAAAGAATTTTTTCGAGATATCTATGTTTGACCTTGCTGGCATATTTGCCAAAATCGTCACGATAAGTTTGTACAAGTATTGTTTGTAGTCGGAAACATTTGTCCAAGTTCGAACCGTCTGCATATTCGGCGACGACTGCCGGCATTCCACCGACAATATAATATTGTTTTATCAGGGAAAGAAAGTGCTGATGGACGGCCAGGGAGGGGAGGCTGTCCCATGCCAATGCTTCTATGATTTTTCTGGATCTGTTTTCACCTATCGCGTCCAGAAATTCCAAAAAAGAAAGGGGCTTCATATACAAATATTGCACGCGACCGACGGGCATTTTAAAGTTTTCCCGAGACATGGTAAATTCCAGCAGCGAACCTGCGGCAATAACGTGCAGCTCTGGCATCTGTTCATAAAAATATCGCAAGGCGCTTATTGCCTGGGGGCATTCTTGTATTTCGTCCAAAAAAAGCAGGGTCTTCCCCGGGATTATATCCGATTTTGTAAGAGTTGAGAGCGTCTCAATTATTGTCCTCGGTTCAAGGGTGTTGAAACAAGTCTTGAATTGCGGCTTTAGTTCAAAATTAATTTCCACGAGAGTGTCAAATTCATTTTGTCCGAATTTTATGATGGAATAAGATTTTCCAACCTGCCGCGCTCCGCGCACTAAAAGCGGACGTCTGTTCTTCTCTTTTTTCCAGGAGCTTAGCGCTTGTTCAATATCTCTTTTCATACATGCTCTGTTTTTATGGTTTTGCAAATTTATTTTAATAAATATAAACAATTGTAGCATAAAAAACAAGGTTGTTATTGTATTAAAAGCCTGAAATACAATGTTCTTTTGTGCAAAAAAGCCTAAAATACAAGGTTATTTTGAGCAAAGAATGCAGAAAATACAAGGTGATTTTGTGCAGGGTAAGCGGAGCAAAGTTGCAACGGTTATTGGTCGCCTACCGGACGAGGCGGCGCCAAATAAATGCCCGGGCTTTGCCTGATTCAAGAGCCATGGCGGGAAAGGTTAAGCAGAAAAGAAGCAGGGGACCAGAACCCGGGGAAAAAGTCAGTCAGTAAAGCCAGATTCCAGCCCCTTTGCAACGGTAATCAAATCGTAACTCATTTGCATGGCACATCTGAGGTGTGCGACAAATTTATCATGATTGCGTATATAACGCGCCAATTTCGATTTGGTTCAAAAAAATTATTGTTGCGGCGCTACATAGAACTCGGCCGATATGCTGCTAAAAGCGCTAAAAATGCCGAGTCCGCCGGTGATATTGCTAAGCGGTTCATTGAGATCGCGCGAGTCCTGCTCGCGGGAGCTGTAGAGGTCGGCGTACTCTTGATTGACGCGATAGACTTTGACGACATGTCTGCCGTAATGCGTCAAGGATTTGGAAAAAATGCGATATTCATTCCTGTTCGTCGGCGGAAAGACGAATCGGCGCGGCGCGTGACCTGTCGGGATTCCGCTGTCTATTGGCGTTGACTCTTTCTCGATGCTTTCGACGACAATATAAAACAGCGCTTCCGGGTCTTCATCCCAAGAGACATTCAATTCCATGCTGCTTCTGTCAAAGCCGCCGCCCATGCCGGGGAATCCTGAAAAAGTTGGCACGTACAGGGTGTCTTTTTCCAGAACCAGGCCGCTCGGCGGCTCCGGCACTGTTGTCGTCCCCTGGGCGTGTTGATTCTGATATTGGACGTCGATGCTTATTATGTCGCCGATTTCAATGCTCAGGTCGTCTCCGGCGTAATGGTAATAGCCGCTGTCGCCGTCGCTGGGAACAAGCCAGTATCGTATGTCATTTTTGAAAAGAGCGACAACGGCGTCGTTGATCGGCGGCGCCGTCGAGTCGGAGCTGCCGAGCTCCAGCGTGTGCGTGATTTGGATGTCCCGGACCGGTTCGTTCGCATAAATATAGCCGCGCACGACGACCAGGTCGCTGCCCGGACCGAGCGAGACGTCGCTCTCACAGGAAAAGAATATAAGGGGTATGAATAACGATAGAATGAACAATATTGTCTTCATGCTTCTATCCTGATATTTAATGAATGATCATTTGAGATTCATCTGCAAGAATATGGTCGGCGTCAAGCCCATCATCAACACATCGGTGATTGTAATTGGCGTTGCATCCAAATTATAGTCGCGATACCATACGTTTTTGTGATTATAAGCGTTAAAAATGCTGACGCCGACTTGCGTCGCCCAGCGCTCCGATTCGAACTTGCGCGAGGCGCTGATGTCGAGCCTCTGATAGTCGGGCAGGCGCAAGGAGTTTTTGTCGCTGACATGAATGTAGCTTTGGGTCTCGCCGTTGAGCAGCGGCACAAAATACTGGCTTTCGGGCGCGGTGTAGGGACTGCCGGTGGCGTACACCCAGGTGGCCGCAAAAGTGTAAACGCCCCAATTATATTTGGCGACAAGATTAAATTCATACGTGCGGTCGTGCAGCGCCGGAAAGGCGACGCCGTTGTTTATCTCCGGGAATGTGTGTTCGACGTTGCTCAAAGTATATCCCAGCCAGCCGGTCAGGGCGCCGCGTTTTTTTTGCAACAAAAACTCGATGCCGCGGGCGACGCCGTCGCCGACAAAGAAATTTTCAATGGGCTCGCCTCGACTGCCGGGGCCGCGGCGGCTGACGATACGGCGGGAGAACTCGACAATGTCTTTCAGGTTTTTCTGATACGCCTCGATGGTGAATACATAGTTGTCATCTTCGTAGCTGAGGCCGGCGATATAGTGTTCGGCAAAACTTGGCTTTAGATCGTCGTCGGCCAGCATCCAGAAATCCCGCGCACCCTGGGTCACGTCTTCGTTGGTTATCTGGTTGACAAATTGATAATAATGCCCCCATGCGGCGCGAGCCATCCATTTGGACGAGACGGAATAAGATAGCGCAGCGCGCGGCTCCCAATAAAGAGAGCTTGTTTTATCATAGTGCGACGCTCGCAAGCCGATCGTCGCCTCTATATTTTTATATTTCCATCTGTCCTGCAAGAATGAGGCATTAAGCAGCGCCTGACTGGCGCGAGAAAAAATGATAAAGGTGTCGTTTGCCGCAGCGGTATAACTGTTGTCGAATTTTGTGGCGTGTACTCCAAAGCGCAATTGATGCGATTGCGAAATCCGCCAATCGGCGTCTAACTTTATGCTAAAGTCATGCACATCATTGTCCTCTTTGGTTGTATTGCCAAAGTTAATGCGGCTTTTGCTGCTGTCAGATATGGATGGCGGCGTAAAGCCGTTGATGTCGGTGTTGCGATCATAGGTGCTGAAATAGTTGGAATAGGCGCCGAGAAGGTTGAGGTGAAGACGATCTGTCCATTGCCGCGACCAGGCGCCGCTGTAGCCGAGATTGCCCCATTTGGTAAAATCGGTGGTGCTCAGGCTGACATTTGTTCCGGCTCGCTGGAATTGGAAATCGGAAAAATCCTGCGATTTGTCCAGATCATCCTTGCCGCTGTAAAAACTAAACGTCAGGCGATCTTTTGAGCTTGGCGTTAATGTTAGCTTGCTGTTCAAATCGTAAAAATAGAATGTGGGTTTGAACTCTGCTTGTTGCTGAAAGCGGCCGCCCATGCCGCCGCGTCCCTGCACAGGGCCGCCGACGGCGCCGGAGCCTTCATCGCCGGTGGTGAACTCGTAAATGCTGTCGTAAAGCGGGCTCCGGATAAAATCCGTATACGAACGGCGGGCGGCGATGAGAAATGTGCCCCGGTCCTGCAGGGGGTATTCAAAGGCACCTTTTACGCTGAGCAAGTTGACCGCATAGCCGAATCGGGGTCGGTTTTGATCGCCGGTTTTGCCAGTGAGGTTGACGACGCTGGAAAGACGTCCGCCATATTCCGCCGGATAGCCGCCTTTTATCAACTTGATGTCTTTGATGGCGTCTGCGTTAAAAGCGCTGAAAAAGCCAAAGAAATGATCCACGTGGTAGATGGTCATGCCGTCAAACAGAACCAGGTTCTGATCCGGCGTGCCGCCGCGAACGTACAGGCCCGAACCGCCGTCGCCGACGCCGCTGACTCCGGGCAGCAGTTGCAACGAGCGAAAGACGTCGGTCTCGCCAATATTGGGCAGCGTCGACAATGTCCGCGGCGAAAGAGTGACCTGGCTGATTTCATCGTTCGTCGCCAGCATTTCCGCGTTCGCCGTTACGCTGACGCCGCCGATTTCGAGCACTTGAGGCTGCATGAGGATTTCCAAGTATTTCAGGCCGCCGGCAAGGTTTTCCACGTGCACGATTTGCGTTTCAAAGCCAATATATTGTACAATAAGGCGCAACCTGCCCACCGGCTCGTTTACCAGGACAAAGTAGCCGTCGGTATTGGTCGTTGTGCCTCGATTCGTTCCCTCGACCGTGATGTTGGCGTATGGAAGCGCCTCGCCGCTTTCCTTATCGCGCACGTGTCCCGTGATATCGGCTGTTGACATCCCTTTTGCCTGTAGAGAAATAACTGCAATAAATATAAAAAGTACAATTCTCTGAATCATATATTCTCCGGAAAAGATCAGTTGCAAAAAATAAGGAGAAAGACGTACGGGCCTTTCTCCTTATTCAATATCCGTAGGAGGGTTTTTTACTTCATCAGCGTCATGCGCTGCGTCACGGTTTTGCCGTTTGCCGTTATCTTGTAGAAATAGGCGCCGGTGGAGAGCATCTCGCCGCTGTCATTGCGGCCGTCCCATATCGCCTGGTGCGTTCCTGCGGCGGCCTGGCCGTCGACAAGCGTGCGAATGAGCCGCCCCTGCGCGTTGTAGATTTTAACGCTCACCGGACCGGCCTCCCCGAGGGTATAGGTGATCGTCGTCGTCGGGTTGAATGGATTTGGCGCGTTGAACGCTTCAATGGCGCCGTCATTTTGCTGCAACAACCCCTGGCCGCCATTGTTGTCAACGCCCCATTCCTGCAACTGTTTTTGCACGGCGTCATGAATGGCCTCGCGCGTGGCGCCGGACTGGCGCATCTCCCTGACCATGTCGCGAATCGTTTGCCGTTGTTCCTCGGTCAGGTTTTGCATCCAGGGGCGCCCCTTTTTGCCGTGTTTGCCGCATTTGGCTTTTCCATGATGTTCAGGCATGTCGAGGCCCCACTCGTCGAACAGCGCCGCCACGGCGTC
>JAJRST010000485.1 GCA_024278645.1 bacterium
CCGTTCACATCGCCTTCCTTGCCGATGATCAATGTATCGGTTGTGGTGATGTCGCCGGTGAATTTTCCATCAACGCGAAGTGTATGTTCGACGTTCAATTTGCCTTCAAAAACAGATCCTTTTCCAAGAATTGTGCTTAACTCGCCTGATTTTTCGTTGCTTTTCATAATCACTTTCCATGTATAATAAAAAATGTTCTTTTTATAAATCCGCAAACGCCAGAATAAACTGTTTTGGATCCAGGGATACGCCGTCCTTCCATATTTCAAAATGCAGGTGCGGCGCCGAACTAATGCCGGTGTTGCCCAGCAGGGCGATGGCTTGCCCCTTTTTTACCAGGGAGCCGCGCTGCAACAAGCAGCGTTGATTGTGTCCGTAATAGGTGTAAAAGCCGTCGCCATGATAGATAATCATCAAGTTGCCCAAATCGTAGGTCCAGCCGGCAAAAATGACCACGCCGTCGGCGGATGCTTTGACAATGTCGCCCATGTTGCCGGCAATGTCAATGCCGCGATGTTGAATGGGACCGGAGTAGCTGTTGTTTTCGTAATCCGTGCTTAAAACGCCTTCGACGGGCAGCAACGTGGGCATGCTTTTTTCAAAATTGTGCAGTTTGTTCTTTGAGCTTTTCAGAAACAAGTTGTGCTTGGACCGAATGAGGTCAGCCGTGGGCGTCGATCTGCGCTCCCTTTGATAGCTTGGCACGAGGTTGACGGTGCGACGCTCCTCCGGTATGACGATTTCCGTCGAAGAACGGCTGCCGTTCATGGCGCCCAGGCCCAAAACATTTCGGATTTTATCCTGCTGGTTCTCCAGCACTTCAAGATTCGCCAGCAGAGAGTTGATGCGGGCATTATTTTCTTCAAGCTGTTGGTTGACGATGGCCAGCTTTTGGCTTCTTTTTTCCAGCTTGTAGTACTTTATATAAAATGCAAAGCCGAGGATAAAATGAATGACTAAAACAACGCCGATTATTTTAATGACAAGCCAGCGGCGCAGGGAAAGATTAAATGCCTTGGGCTCGTCATTGTCATCCGGAACGACGAGGATGCGATAAAACTGTCGATGTTTTTTCTTTTTTAGGGCCATAATCTCTTTGTTTATATTTAATGTTATTCACCCAAAATGACTTGTACCAACCTGTCCAGGTCGTCATCATTGTAATATTCGATTTCGATGAACCCGCCTTTTGCTTTTGCCTTTATTTGTACTTTGGTCGTCAGTCGCGTGCGGAGGCGATTTTCAGCATCGACAAAGTAGGCGGACCGCGCCGTCGTCTCTTTCGGCTTGATCTCTTGTTTTTTTTGCGACAATTCGCGCACAGCCTTTTCAACTTGGCGCACGGATAATTGTGATTTTATAATCTTTTTCCACAGGTTGATCTGGTCATCCGCACGCTCAAGAGTCAACAACGCCCGGGCATGTCCCATGGACAATTCGCCGTTTTGCGTGCTTTCCTGAATTTGCCGCGGAAGTTTGAGCAAACGCAAAAAATTGGCTACGGTCGCGCGGTCCTTGCCGACCTTTTGAGCCACCTGTTCCTGCGTAAGACGACACTCGTCGATCAACCTTTTGTAGCCATTGGCGATATCAATGGGGTTCAAATCTTCGCGGTGAATGTTTTCGATGATGGACAGCTACATCATCTCTTCATCGGAATCCACATCGATAATGAATGCCGGTATATCGGCAATTCCCAGGTCGCGCACACACCGGAATCTCCGTTCGCCGGCAATGATCTGATAACCGTCCTGATGCCGCCGAACAGTGATCGGTTGTACGACGCCCTTTTCGGCGATTGAATTGGCGAGCTCTTCAAGCTTGTCAACGTCAAAGGTTTCGCGCGGCTGAAATGGGTTGGGCGAAATCTTGTCAACGGGAATGAACTTTATTGCGTCTTCAGACTGTTGACTTTCAGCGGGAATATCAGGTATTAACGCCGACAGTCCCCTTCCCAGCGCTTTCCTGTTCGTCATTTCTTAAGATTTCCTCCGCCAAAGCCATGTAGTGTTCAGTTCCTTTGGACACGGCGTCATACAGGATTATCGGTTTGCCAAAACTCGGCGCTTCGCTGAGACGGACATTTCGGGCGATGACCGATCTAAACACTCGTCCGTCAAAGTATTTTCTTACATCCGCGGCAACTTGACGAGAAAGGTTGAGTCGCGAGTCGTACATCGTCAGGAGCACGCCCTCTATCTGCAGTTCTTTGTTGAGGTGTTTTTGCACAAGCCGAATGGTATTTAAAAGCTGCCCCAATCCTTCCAGGGCGTAGTATTCACATTGAATGGGCATTAAAACGGAATCGGAGGCCGACAGGGCGTTAATGGTCAGCAAGCCGAGCGATGGAGGACAGTCTATGATGATGTATTTAAATTTGTCCTTTATGCTTTGCAAAGCCCGCGACAGTTTGTACTCGCGCGAAATCGCGGACACCAGTTCAACCTCTGCGCCGACCAGGTTTATCGACGACGGCAACAATTTTAAATAAGACAAGTCGGTGTCGATGATTATTTCTTCGACGCTCGCGTCGTTAATAATAGCATCGTAAACAGTTTTTTTAAGATTTCGCGAGTCAATTCCGAGGCCGCTGCAACTGTTCGCCTGCGGATCCATGTCCACCAACAGAGTCGGGTATTCCGCCACCGCCAGACAGGCCGCCAGGTTGACCGCCGTCGTCGTTTTGCCAACGCCCCCTTTTTGATTTGCGATTGCTATTATTTTGCCCATTCCGGGGCCGCCTCCGTTTTTTATGAAATCTTGTTAATATAAATCTTATCTCATTTAAAATCAATAAAAAGTTTGGAGGATAAAAGCCATCATAAGCGGGGAAAAAGAAAATATTTGAGCACGCAAGGTCAATATACAGCGATGACAGGAAAAATAAACCTTGATTTTTTCACTCAAGTGAACTAAAATGCATGCTTGGTTTTATAAGAGCTAAAAGGAAAATGAGACTTACACTCGAGCGCATACGCAAGGAAGCAGGCGGTGATATCCTTCGTCGCGGCGAAAAATATTACCAACAGAAACGCGTGAAACTGGTCAGCATCGACCTGGATCGCTTTGACGCCGAAGTGAGCGGCGCCATGCCCTATCGCGTCAGCGTGCAGGAAATCGGCGAAAACCTGTACTCCAGTTGCACCTGCCCTTATTGGACGACGTGCAAGCATGTCGTCGCCGCTTTGTTAGAGGCAAAGGATTGGTACGATGAGAACGCTTCCGATCTACACCAGGCGCGCACCCACCCTCCCTGGAAACGCTTTTTCTAAAAAATCATTGACGTGAACACAGACCCGGCATTTCCAAGGCGGCAACTGCAACAGTGGCGCGTGGTTTACCTGCTCGATCTCAACAACGAATCCTGGTCGATTACCCCGCAAAAGGCCTATCTCAAAAAGAACGGATTCCTGGGACGATTTTCAAATATCGGCGAATTGGATTTGACGAGCAACGAACTGGTGCACGCGCCAAACGATCCCATTGTCGTCTCGCACATTCAAAAAATTGATCAGCAGAACAATTCATTTTACAACAGCCGCTATTTCGGCCGATCCTCCATTGGCGATGTGCATGTTTATCATTATCGCTACGGCAGTCGACTCGGCCCGCTGTTCGATCTTCTTCGGCAAAGTCTCATCTTCAAAAAACCTTATGAAGATCAACTCAAACCGTTGCAGTTTGCAAAAGAAAAGGCCCGCATAAATTTTCGCTTCGAGAAAACAGGGGATGGGTATCAACTGAAGCCGTTCATTTTATTTCGCGGCAAGGAGAGGAATTTTGATCCGTCATACAAGGTATTGACCGAGAATCCAGTATGGCTGCTGCACGGGAATGCTCTTATCAAGGTTGAAAACATGCGGAGCGCCGCACTGCTCGTGCCGTTTACCAAAGCGGATATCACGCTGACGATTCCCGAAAAAGAGTTCCCGGCGTTTCTGGAAAGCGTCTACCCGCATTTATCCGAAACCACGCCGCTGCCGCTGCCGCCGTCGATCAAGGTCGTGCAGACAAGCGAAATAAAGAAAAAGCTGATCTGTCTTAAAGAGTACGAACGCCATCTCGAGGTGTCGTTGAAATTTGATTACGGCTTTGTCGAGGTCGACTATCCGGAACCGCAAAAAAGCTTTTACAAACAAAACGGTCGTAATGTTATTCACGTGATCAGGAATGAAAAGGAGGAGGAGCGCGCCTGGGAGCGGCTGCTGGCCACGGGCCTGAAGGAGGATCCGAAAAACGGTTTAAAAGTCATCGATTCCAAGGCGCTGAAATGGCTTTTTAACAATATGGAAGCGCTGTCGGCGGAAGAGTTTGAATTTCGCGGTCGTGAAGATCTGCGCAAATATAAGGTGCGCACCGGCCAGCCCAATGTTCGCGTTGCCGTGCGTTCGAACATCGACTGGTTTGACGTTAATATTGAAATCGATATCGAAGGCGTCATCCTGCCGCTGAAAGAGCTGAAACGGGCGATAAAACAAAACGTGCGTTACATAAAATTAGCGGATAAAAGCATTGCGCAGCTCCCGGACGAATGGTTTGAAAAATTCAAGCACATGTTTAATTTTGTCGAGGTTGAGGATGAGAGCGTCAAAGCATCAAAGTATCACGCCACTCTTATCGATGTGTTGTTTGAAAAGGCGCAGGTTTACAAAGCGGACGATGAGTTCAGGCGCAGCTTGAAAAAACTGCGTGACTTTAGCGGCATTGCCAAAACGCGCTTGCCGCGTGGTCTGCGGGGAACGTTGCGTCCTTATCAAAAGGCCGGCTATGATTGGCTGCATTTTTTAAAAGAGTATGGCTTTGGCGGCGCGCTGGCGGACGATATGGGGCTTGGTAAAACCGTGCAGACGCTGGCGCTTTTGCTCAAGGAAAAACAGGACGGCGTTAAAACGCCGACGCTCATTGTCTGTCCCACCCCGGTGGTGTTTAATTGGGAAAAAGAGGTGCAGAAATTCACCCCGCAGTTAAAGGTGCTGCTGCATACCGGCATGCAGCGCGCCAAAGATGCGGCGGCGTTTGCAGGATACGATATCGTCCTGACCAGCTACGGTATCATGCGCCGGGACATCGTCTTTCTCAAGGATTACACGTTTCATTATGTTATTCTCGACGAGTCGCAAAAGATAAAAAACCCGGCGTCGCAAACGGCAAAAGCGGCTCGCCTGCTAAAAGCGAATCATAAACTTGTGTTAACGGGAACGCCGGTGGAAAACAGCACGGTGGAGCTTTGGTCGCAGTTTGCCTTTCTGAATCCGGGATTGTTGGGATCGCTTTATTATTTCAAGCGCGCTTTTACCTACCCTATCGAAAAGCGCGGCGAGGAAGAGACCGTTCTCTTTTTGCGTCAGCTTATCTTTCCCTTTATATTGCGAAGGAGAAAAGAAGATGTCGCCAAGGAGCTGCCGCCCAAGATAGAGCAGACCTTTTACTGCGCCATGAATCCGGCGCAAGAAAAGCTCTATTTTTACTGGCGGGATTACTATCGCTCTTTGATTCTCAACAAAATCGATGACGTCGGATTTGATCGGGCGCGAATGAATGTGCTCGAAGGGTTGGTTAAACTGCGACAAATTGCCTGTCATCCCTACCTTGTGGACAAGTCCGTTGAGGAAGATTCCGGCAAATTCGAATCTTTGAAGGAGCTGGTGGAAGAAATCGTCGCCGAAGACCACAAAGTGCTGATCTTTTCGCAATTTGTGAAAATGCTGCGCGTCATGCGCACATATTTTGACGAACTTGGAATCCGATACGAATATTTGGACGGCCACACCACCAACCGCAAGGAACATATCGATCGCTTTCAGGACGATTCGGATATCAAGCTTTTCCTGATCAGCCTGAAAGCGGGCGGCGTCGGCCTCAATTTAACCGCGGCGGATTATGTCATTCATTACGACCCCTGGTGGAACCCGGCGGTGGAGGTGCAGGCCACGGACCGCGCGCATCGCATCGGGCAGGACAAAAGGGTCTTTGTCTACCGCCTTATCACCAAAGGCTCTGTTGAGGAAAAGATGCTTGAATTGCAGGCGCGCAAAAAGCGGTTGGTTTCCGAACTGATTTCTACGGACAGCAGTTTTTTCAAGTCGCTCACCCGTGATGATATTGAAGTGTTGTTTGGCTAGAATGATAATAAAAGGATTGCTGAAGTGACGATAAAACAGTTGGGCATTAATTTGGGCAATGACGACCTGAATCGTTTAATTGACCGGTTTCTCCCGCTACCGGGCGCCATATCTCGCGTGCGCGCCGAATTACAGGATGGGCGGCTTTTGGTTTGGGGTCGCGCCAGTATGTTTCTCAACATAAATTTTCAAGCCGCCTTTTCCATCTCGCACACATCCACGGAAATCATCGCACGGCTTGAAAATCTGAGCCCGGCCAGCGCCTTGGCCAATCAATTCAAAAAGAAGATTTTGCAAAAGATCGCGGACCAGGCCTCTTTTATTCACCTGGACAGCGATGATGACGAGATTCGAATTAACATGAATGAAATTATTGAAAAACGCGTCGAGTCCGCCGCTCTCGAAATAATCGAACTGACGACGGCGAAAGACAAGCTGACCGTCAAGCTGCAAGGGGAAATAACGTTCTAAGCGCTAC
>JAJRST010000486.1 GCA_024278645.1 bacterium
GCCAGCGCCGTGTCGCGGATGTTCCTGGGCAATGCGCCCAAGTTTCATTTCGGCGAGTTGCAGTTCGGGCCGGTGTCGCATTTGGGCTTTTATCTTTTGCTCGGTCTGGGCGCCGGCGTGCTGTCGCTGCTTTTTATCAAGGCCAGCGAATTTAGCAGCGAGCAATTCAAAATACTGTACAAGCACATTCCGAAAAGCGTCGGCATGGCCGCCGTCGGTTTGCTCATGGGGACGGCCATCTATTTTTTTCCCCATGTGGAGGGCGTCGGTTACACGACTCTTAACACGATTCTGGCTCATGGCGCGACGCCTTCCTGGGTGGCAATTCTGTTTGTATTGAAATTTGTTCTGGTGATTCTCATTCTCGGCTCCGGCGGCTTTGGCGGCATCTTTGCCCCGTCCATTTTTTTGGGCGGCTGCTTTGGCTTTCTCTTCGCCACGGCGATGACGGCGTTCACCAACGTCCCCCTGGATCAGACGACCTTTACGCTCGTCGGCATGGGCGCCATGCTCGCCGGCATCAACTCCGTTCCCATCACCGCCATTTTGATTTTGTTTGAAATGACCGGCGATTACAACTTTATCCTGCCGCTCATGCTCGGCGTCGTCGGCAGCCATGCGGTGTCGCATCTGCTGCTCAGCGGCTCGATCTACCAGCGCAAACTGCATCGATCGGGGTATGACAAAACGCCGGACATCGAGTCCAGCGTGTTGCGGTCCACGCACGTGCGCCAGGTGGCGCGACGGGATATTTTTTCCGTGCCGGAGAGCACGCCGGTCGCCGAACTGGTGCGCCAGTTTCTGCAGGAGAAACACGACGCCATTTACACGCTCGACGAAAAGGGCCATATCGTCGGCGTCATCACTGCCAGCGCGCTGCGACATCTGATCAGCGACTTTCATACGCTGCGCGACGTCATCATCGCCCAGGATATTGCCGACCCGCAGGTGGCGCTCATCAGCGCCGACGCCACCCTGGAAGAGGCCATGCGCATCTTTGCACGCCGCCGTGTGGAAGAGCTGCCGGTCGTCGAGGATGGGGCGCCGCAGAAAATTTTCGGCACCTTGCACTACCAGGACCTGATGAGCGGCATCAATGAGGGCATGGTCAAGCACTCGATTCGCTCGAGCATGGCGAGCGACTTTAAAAGCCTGCAAAAAGATGAAATTCTCGAGGCGATGCCCGGGTTCAGCATCGCCGAAGTGATGCTGCCGGAAAAATTCATCGACAAAAAAATCGGCGACCTGCACCTGCGCAACAGGTACAAAATCGATGTTTTAATGATTGAACGGCGCAGCGCCGCTTTTGACGATGACGCGCCGCAACGGCTTTTCCCGGACAAAAATTTTGTCTTTCAGCGCGGCGACAAGTTGATCATTTACGGCCGCACGCTGGACGTGGTAAACTTTAAAAATATTTTTGACCATTAATTAAAGAGGTGTTTTGTGAGTCGATTATTTGCGTTATCCTTTATGCTTTTTAATGTTGCAACAACATACGCCGATATTCTTTCCCAATGGCGGGGACCAAACCGGGACGGCGTTTATGCGGAAAAAAATCTGCTAAAAGAATGGCCGGAGGGCGGTCCTGAAATGCTATGGTCTTTCGAGGGCCTGGGAAAGGGACACGGCGCCGCCGCCGTTGCCGGCGGCAAAATATACCTGACCGGCATGACGGACAGCCTGGGCGTTTTGTATGCCTTTGCATTGGACGGCAAACTTTTGTGGAAAAAAGTTTATGGCCCGGAATGGACCGGCAGCTATCCCGGCGCCCGCACAACGCCTACCATTGTTGACAATCTCATCTATCTTGAGAGCGGGCGCGGCGTGGTCCATTGTTTCAAAACAGATACGGGGGAGCTGGTCTGGTCAAAGGACTTGCTGAAAGCCTTTGATGCAAAAAACATTCGATGGGGAATGGCCGAGTCCCTGCTCATCGACGGCGACCGCATCATTTGCACGCCGGGCGGCCCGGTGCATAATGTGGCGGCGTTAAATCGCTTTACCGGAGAAACAGTGTGGACAGCAAAGGGACATGGCGAGCCCGCCGCCTATTGCTCGCCCATCCTTGTCAACCATAACGGCGTCCGCATCATCGTCGCCATGACCGCCGGCTCGATCATCGGCGTGGATGCGGACAAGGGTAAAACCCTGTGGCGGGTGCAGCAGGATCAGGGCAATAAAATCCATGCAAACACGCCGCTCTATTTTGACGGCAAGATTTTGTGTTCCAGTTCCTCCGCCAGAACGGAGCATTACGGCCTGGTTCTGTTGTCTCTGTCAAAAGACGGCGGCGCGGTTGAAACGCTTTGGCGGAACCTGGAATACACCAATTTGATGGGCGGCGTGATCAAAAAAGGCGACTATCTCTATGGCGGCAAATATCGCCGCAAGGAATGGTACTGTATAAACCTGAACACCGGCGCCGTCCACTATGTACACAAGGGATTCGGCGCCGGCGCTATCGTTGAGGCGGACGGCCTTTTTTACTGCTACAGCGAATCGGGCGAACTGGCCCTTGTCGATGCCACCCCGGACGGCTTTCACATCATCAGTTCGTTCGAGGTTCCCCTGGGTACGGATCAACACTGGGCGCACCCGGTGATAAAGGACGGCAGACTCTATATCCGGCATGGGGACGCTTTGATGGTTTATGATATTTCGCAAAAGGAAAAATGAAAACACACCGGATAAAAAGGAAAGGAGCAGCAATGAACAGACGCATTTTTTTACAGAAAAGCGCAGCCGGAGTTATAGGCCTGAGCGTTCTCAGCTCATGCAGCCGGTCGCAAGGACCGTTATTCAACATTTCCCTGGCCGAATGGTCGCTGCATCGCGCTCTTTTTGCCGGGGAAGTCGAGCACCTCGATTTCCCCAAGATCGCCAAAGAGAACTTTGACATCACCGGCGTCGAGTATGTGAACCAATTCTTCATGGACAAGGCGGAGGATAAAAACTATCTCGGCGAGATGAAGAAACGCTGCTCCGACCTGGGCGTCAACAGTTTGTTGATCATGTGCGACAAAGAAGGTCGGCTCGGCGATCCCGACAAATCGGCGCAACGGCAGGCCGTGCAAAATCACTACAAATGGGTGCGGGCGGCGCAGTTCCTCGGATGTCACTCCATTCGCGTAAACGCCTACAGCGAAGGCTCTTATGAGGAGCAGCAGAAGCTGGTCGCCGACGGCCTGCGTCAATTGTGCGAATTTGCCGACGGCTACGGCGTCAATGTGCTCGTGGAAAATCACGGCGGATTGAGTTCCAACGGCCAATGGCTGAGCGGCGTCATGAAAATGGTCGATCATCCTCGCGTCGGCACGCTGCCGGATTTCGGCAATTTTCAACTGAGCAAAGACGAGTGGTACGACCGCTACCGGGGCGTACGTGAGCTTATGCCCTGGGCCAAAGCGGTGAGCGCCAAGGCCTCGGAATTTGACGGCGACGGCGAAGAAATCCGCACCGATTACCTGCGCATGATGCGCATCGTCCTGCAGGCAGGCTACCGCGGTTATGTGGGCATTGAATACAGCGGCCCGCAGCTTTCCGAGATGGAAGGCATTGCAGCGACGAAAAAGCTGCTGCTGCGCGTGCGGGAACAGTTGACCGAAGAGTTTTCCTAAAGGAACGGCTGAAAAGGGCGATCAACGTTAATGACAAATGACGGCTCTATTGGCAACGCCCAACGGCTCGATTTGATGATGCCGGTTTTATAGTCTCGGCGCATTCCTGCTCCGAGCGCACCGGGCCACGCATTTCCGACGCTATCCGTTATATGGTCTTTTTATTCTACCAGAAACATAGAGAGCAATTCTTCCTGCGACGCCTGGCGACCGTACTCGCACAATTCAAAGGCCTCGGCGGTTTTTATTTGCCTGCCGTCGTCCTCGCCGTAAATCTCGATCAATCTGTCGCGGTGCTTGTCGGCAATACGTTCGTTGCGTGCAAAGATGCGTGCACGAACCTTTTGAAAACGTTCCTCGCGCGCCGGGCCCTCCTTGGGGACGGGTATGATTTTTTCAAAAGCGCCGGTGGCCCATGTGCTTTCAATTTGCGATTCGAGCTTCCAGATGGCTTTTGCTTTCTGCTCGAACACATCGTCAATGGCGACCACTACATCCGGTTCAAAGGGATTCGGCTTTTGAAAATTATCCGACAAGAATAAAAAGACCGGGTTCTTTTTTAGATAGGGCGTGGTGGGCAAATAATTCGCCACAGTGACCATAAAGGCCGCATCCTGCATGAGCACGCCGGTGTAACGATGATCCGGGTGATAATCGTTCGGGCGGTGTCCCATGACAATGTCCGCCTTCCATTCACGGATGAGCCGCACAAAGGTGAGACGATTCTCCAAAGTGGGCATCAACTCGCCGTCATGGATGTCGAGCACCTCGGTTTCGATGCCCAGCACTTTGGCCGCTTCCTTTACTTCGGCCTGGCGACGTCTCGCCAACGGGCCGCCGGCCATGACGGCGTTACCGATGTCGCCGTTGGTCGTGGATACGAATTTCACATGATGACCTTGCGCCGCCCACCGGGCCGCCATGCCGCCGGCTTTTAGTTCACAATCATCCGGGTGCGCGCCAAAGACGATGATGCGCAGCTTGCCGTCGTCCTGAGCGGACAGAAGCGAGAATAATACAAGAACAAATGAAATGAAAATGACAAGCACTCTGGTTTTGTTGCTGTTCATGATGGCCTCCGTTTGGAATTGTATAATACGATATGCTTTTACCCGACGCACTTTTCTCAAATCCTGATAAATATCTTACGCTTGAACAAAAAGCGCACAACCAATAACGACAATGCCAATGAAACCGTTGTCAGCAACAGGTAGCCCACTTTGTCTCCCAACATCGTCTGCAGCTCGCCGCCGACAAAGCGCCGCGCCAGGGCGTTGAAATCGACGATGTTTCTGGCCATGTAAATGGTGATCGGGTTCATGCCGATCCACACCAGCGGCACAGCCCACTTCTTAATCTTCCACACATCCAGCACCAGGTAAAAAACGCCGAGCAAAACAAAGCTATAGCCGCCGGCGACGAGCACGTAAGAGGAAGTCCAGATTCTCTTGATGATCGGAAACTGCAAGCCCCACAAATAGCCGGCGATGACCAGTGCAACGCCGCCGCCGATGAAATAGTAGACCTTTTTCATTTCGCCAATGGACTTGTTGAGCAGAATTTGCGAGGCAAAGATGCCGAGCAGGGCGCTGGCCACGGCCGGAAAAGTGGAGAGAATGCCCTGGTTCTCCCACGTGCCGTGTATTTTGCGCAGCGGCAAATAGCGAGCGTCGATCCAGTTGGTCCAGTTTTCGCCCATGGCAAACGATGTGCGGCCCAACCCGGGGACGGGAATGAATGAGAGCCACGCCCAGTAGCCGAGCAGCAGCAAGGCAAAGGCGACGACCAGCCCGCGCGTGCGAAAATGAATGAACAACATGCCGGCGAAAAAGTAACACAGTGCCAGCCGCTGCAACACGCCGCCGAGACGGATGTCGTGAAAGCCGTTTTTCATGCCGCCGTAATAAAAGAGTCCCAACAAGAACAGCAACAGCGTGCGGCGGATCAGCCGATTATAGGCGGCTTTTTTTCCTGCCGTCGCCATAATTTTTTTTAACGAAAAAACCACGGACATGCCGATGATAAAGACAAAGAGCGGAAAAATGAGATCGTAAAAATAAAAACCTTCCCATTCGGCGTGCTCCAGTTGCGGCAGAAAAATTTGCTCGACCCTGCCGCCGAACAGTTTTAAAACAGCGGCAAAAAATCCGGCGCCGCCGACAATCCAGAACATGTCAAAGCCGCGCAATACATCCACGGAAACGATCCGATCCTTGACCGGTTCGATGCTTTTTGTTTCCTGTTTTGCTTCTTTTTTTTCTTCCATGCCGTCTCCTGAATTTATGTAATTAAAACCCCGGATGTCCGCCGAACGGCGGACTCCGGCTGTTTGGTGCATTTTGATTTTGAAGCGTTTACGACGCCCGGCGTCCAACGGGCAACCTCGCGTACTTTCGACATCTCTACAGGCGCAAGAAAATTTTTCTCTTGAATAGAAAGCGCACCAACGCCAGCGTCAACCCCAATGAAACCGATGTCAACAGCAGATAGCCGATCTTTTCGCCAAACAGAGTTTGCAGCTCGCCGCCGACGAAACGTCGAGCCAGGTCGTTAAAATTGATGAAGTTTCTGGCCAAATAAATAGTGATCGGGTTCATGCCGATCCACACAAACACGACGGCCCATTTCTGTATCTTCCATACATCCAAAATCAAATAAAAGAGACCAAGTAGGGCCAGGCTGTAGCCGCCGGCGACAAGCACATAAGAGGATGTCCAGATTTTTTTGATGACCGGGAACTGCAATCCCCACAAGTGGCCGATAACGACGAGGGCGACGCCGCCGCCGATGAGGAGATACACTTTTTTCATTACCGACACCGACTTTTCCCGCAAAAGCAGCGAGGCGAACAATCCGAGTAAACAACTGCCGATCGCCGGAATGGTGCTCAACAACCCTTCCGGGTCCCAATCGCCGTTCCATTTGCGCAGCGGCAGAAAATGTTGATCCACCCAGTTGGCCCAGTTTTGTCCTTCGGCGAATGAGACGTGACCGACGCCGGGAACGGGAACGAACGAGAGCAGCGCCCAGTAACCGAGAAGAACGGCGAAAAAAGCGACGATCAGCCCGCGCAAGCGAAAATGAATGAACAATATGCCGGTGAAGAAATAGGTCAACGCCAGACGCTGCAGCACGCCCATCAAGCGGATATTTTGCAAGCCGCCGGCGATGCCGTGGTAGTAGATGATGCCGAGGAGGTAGAGCAGGATGTAACGGCGAATCAGACGTTTGTAGGCCGCTCTTTTCCCTTGCGTATTTATCAATTTTTGCAATGAAAAAACAACGGACATGCCGACGATAAAAACAAACAGGGGGAAAATGAGGTCGTAAAAATGAAAGCCCTCCCACTCGGCGTGTTCAAGCTGGGCGACAAAGACCTGCTCCAGTCTGCCGCCGAATAGCTTGAAAATGGCGATAAATAATCCGGCGCCGCCGGTGATCCAGAACATGTCGAAACCGCGCAGCACATCCACGGAGACCAGTCGACCTTTTACCGGTTCGATGCCTTGCTTTTCTTCATCAGGTTCATCCATTTCATCATCCTTTCCGCTTTGGTTATATAATTTTCAGCCTGATTTTTTGGCGCCTTGAGGTGTTGGAAAACATCGGACTCTTTATTTCATTGTTTCTTCGAGCATTCGAGTCGTTTATATGAATAATCCAGGATAGCTGGACGAAAAGAATTAACTTTTGCGGGGAGACATGTTGCTTTGTATACAAGTAAAATATTTTCAAGAAATGCAGTATCTGAACTCTGGAACTTACGAATTGTAATGTAAATTTAACAAGTAAAAAAATATAATTTCCTCGGCTATGAAAAATGTCGCCGTCCTCGGGAAGCATCACCAATCATCATTTTGGGCCGCAACAGAACTTGCACTTGTTGTTTTTGCTTTAAAATTCGACTTCAATTTCATATCTTTACTCACAATGAGAGCGCGCTTCAAATTCCTTCAAACATCAGCATGGCAACTTTGTAAAAAGGAGATTTTCCTATGAGCCTGCACCCGCTTGCCGGCAAAAAAGCAACGCCGGAACAACTAGTAAATATACCGACGCTTGTCAGTTTGTACTATCTCGACAAACCCGACATAACAAAGAAAGAGCAAAGAGTCTCATTCGGCACGTCGGGGCATCGCGGCACGTCGTTGAACGGCACGTTTACGGAAATGCACATATTGGCCGTCGTGCAGGCGATTTGCGACTATCGCCGCGACCACGGCATCAGCGGGCCGCTGTTTCTCGGCAAGGACACGCACGCGCTTTCCGACCCGGCTGAAAAATCGGCTGTCGAGGTGCTGGCGGCAAACGACGTGACGGTGATGATCGAAAAGGAAATGGGGTTCACGCCGACGCCGGTCATATCGCACGCCATCCTGACGTTCAACAAAGGAAACAAAACAGGGTTGGCGGACGGCATCGTCATCACGCCGTCGCACAACCCGCCGGACAACGGCGGCATCAAATACAATCCCCCGAACGGCGGCCCCGCCGATACCGATGTGACGACGATCATCGCCGCTCGCGCCAATGAACTTTTGCAAAACGATCTTAAAGATGTAAAGCGCCTGCCGTACCCACAGGCGATAAAGGCATCATGCGTGCATCCGTACGACTTTGCATCGCCTTATGTCGACGACCTGGAAAACATCATCGATATGGCGGCCATCCAGCGCGCCGGTTTAAAGATCGGCGCCGATGCGCTTGGCGGCGCCGGATTGGGCTACTGGCGGCGCATCGCCGA
>JAJRST010000487.1 GCA_024278645.1 bacterium
CGCACCTCGCGCCAGTTGGCGAGTTGCACGAAAAAGAAGGGGAAATCTCCCTGGCCCCAGTGTGTGCGCCATGATGTGATCATCGTCGGAAAAAGCTCGCGGTACTGGTAAGCGCGCCCGGCGTTGCTCTCGCCCTGGTACCAGATGGCGCCGCGAATGGCGAACGGCATCAACGGCTCGAGCATGGCGTTGTAGAGTACGGCGGGACGATTCGGGCTGTCGGGCGATTTTGGCCGCGGCGGCACATTCTCCAGGCTGACGCCCGTTTTGTATTTCCAGGCGTCGGCAAGGGAAATTCTGTCGCCGGATGCGCTTTGCAGCCACAACTGATCCGCCGCGCCCCAGATGCCGCCGCCGCCGCCAAAGTCCAGCACGCGCACGGCAATGAGGTTGGCGCCGGGCTGCAGCACGCCCGCGGGAATGGTATATTGGCGGGGAACGTCAAAACCGTCCGTCGCGCCGATCCGGCGACCGTTTATAAATGTAACGTCCTGGTCGTCGACCGGGCCAAGGCTCAGCGTGCATTCCTGCTTTGCCATGTCCGCCGGGATGTTAATGGTCTTGCGAAACCAGACGATGCCGTCAAAACCGGGCAGTCCGGCCTTTTCCCATAAAATCGGCAATTGCATGCTGTTCCAGTTGGAATCGATGGTTTCCGGCTTTTCCCAGGCCGGGCCGCCGGATTGCGCTTTTTGAACAACGGCGTCCACGGCATTTTTCCATTCCAGCAGTTCTTTTTCATATTCGGCGCGCCGTTCCTCTTCGCTGTCCGCGGCGACCTGGAGTTCCTGCATCACCTCGCCAAAGTCGGCCATCTGCGCCAAAAAGTCGGGCGCCGTCCACGCCTCGGCGACGGTGCCGCCCCAGGAGGTGTGAATCAGGCCGATCGGCACGTCCAGCTCTTTGTACAGATGGCGACCGAAAAAATAGGCCGTGGCTGAAAAAGAGGGTACGGTCTCCGGCGAGCATTCCTGCCACGGCTCGGCGTCGACGTCCGCCTGCGGCTTGAGGCTCGTCGTGTGCTTGACCTGAAACAGCCGGATGTTCGGATAATCGGCGGCGGCGATCTCCTGCTCATAGTTCAAAATCTTGCCCCAGCCGGCCAGGGGCATCTCCATGTTCGATTGCCCGGAGCAGACCCAGAGCTCGCCGACCATGACGTTTTGCAGCTTCGTCGTATCGACGCCGATGACCAACAACTCGAATGGACCGCCGGCCGCGCCGGGATTGAGCTTGACCGTCCAGTCGCCGTCCTCATCGGCGACGACTGTTTTCTTTTGGCCATTGAAAACGATTTTGACTTTTTCGCCCGGCGTCGCCTTTCCCCATACCAGCGAGGCCTGGTTTTGCTGCAATACCATGTTGTCCGTAAACAACGACGGCAGGGAAATCTCGGCGGCCGGTTTGGCGAACCAGGAACAGCTAGAAGCGAAAAGAAGCGCTGACAAGAGACAAAGCATAAGTATCCGTTTCATGACGTTCTCCATGAATAAAATGTTTTCGAGGAATAAACAGGGGTGCGATAAAAGATAAGAAATTTCTCCCTGGCGCCAAAGGATTTTTTACGGCCATTGTCGTCTCGCGTCGGACGTCTCCGGTTGCTTTGCCCCTGGCAAAAAACGTTGTCAGGCCGAGCGGCGTCGAATTCGCCCGCAGGACAGACGAGGCAGAGATGGTCGCTAAAGCGGGCATTACGGCGCGGTAGATTGCTTCGTCGCTTCGCTCCTCGCAATGACTTTTAGTTTACATTATTTCACTTGTGAATATGCCGTGGTTTGCTTTTATTGATAGGTTTTAAACGAGGAACAACATGCAAAGAGGCGTTATTTACGGCATTGCCGCCTATTTTTTATGGGGCGTTTTCCCGATCTATTGGAAGATGCTCAAGCAGGTCGATGCATTGGAAGTTTTGCTGCATCGCATCGTCTGGTCGCTGGTTTTCATCGTCCTTATCCTGGGCATTCGCAGGCGCTGGCAGTGGCTGTCCATTATACGGGAGCGTCCCCGGGTCATTTTTGTTTTTGTGATCAGCGCGCTGCTGCTGTCCGTAAACTGGTTTACTTTTATCTGGGCGGTGAACAACGGCTACATCGTCGAAGCCAGCCTGGGCTATTTCATCAACCCGTTGTTCAACGTGGCGCTGGGCGTGGTTTTTCTCAGGGAGCGCCTGCGCCCCTGGCAGGGCGCAGCCGTGTTCATCGCCATGCTCGGCGTTCTTTATCTCACTTTCAACTACGGCGCCTTTCCGTGGGTTGCGCTGACCCTCGCCTTTACCTTCGGCATGTACGGCCTGCTGCGCAAAACGGCGCCGCTGGATTCGCTGGAAGGTTTGGGCGTGGAGATCAGCCTGATTTTTTTACCGGCCTGCGCGGCCATCCTTTACCTGGAAAAATCGGGGGGCGCCGCTTTTTTGCATGGCAGCCCCATGACCACCATGCTTCTCATCCTCGCCGGCGCGGTGACGGCTGTGCCGCTGCTGCTTTTTTCCGCTGCGGTGCGCCGGGCGCCGCTCGTGGTCATCGGCCTGCTGCAATACCTGGCGCCGACGCTGCAATTTCTGCTCGGCGTGGCCGCGTACGGCGAGCCGTTTAACAGGATGCGCTTCATCGGCTTTTGCTTTATCTGGGTCGCCCTGGCGATTTTTACGGCGGAGGGCATCGTCAGGTGGCGGCGCGGTGAGCATTCATCTTCAAGAGACTTTTGAAAAAGTGAGACCCCGGTTGTCCAAAGAACGTCGGGCGTATTTTTCAATAGAAACAAGGAGGTTTGCAATTTATGAAATTTTCTATTTTTCTCATTCTTCTGTTGCATACATTGCTTTTGTTCGCCGGCGATTTTACAAACTATGACACATCAAACAGCGGCTTGGCCGGCAACAAGGTCAAAGCCGTTGTCGTCGACGCCAATGGCAATAAATGGTTCGGTACGGACCAGGGGCTGTCGGCGTTCGACGGCGTCAACTGGGTCGTCTATGTCAAGGACGACCAAAAGCAAACCCTGGCGGACAACGACATCAACGACCTGGCGTTCGACGTCGGCGACCGGGGGCCGGAGCTGTGGATCGCCACGGCCAACGGCGTTTCGGTCATGGGCATCGCGTCCATCGACGCCGTGACCAAGGCGACGCCCTACCGTGTGGACAATACGGATTTGATCGACAACATGGTGACCGCCGCGGCCGTGGACACGCTTCGCGGCGAGCGCTGGTTCGGCACGCCAAAGGGCGTCTCCCGTTTCAGCGCCTCGGGCTGGCGCAATTTTGACATGAATTCCACGCCGCCGCTCGCCTGGTCGAACGTGACCGCCATCGGCGTGGACGCCGACAGCGGCTGGAAATACATCTGCACCAAAGGCGGCGGCGATGAAATGAACGGCGTCTCCCGCCTGCGCACAACAATGGGAGATGTGGACGCCATCACCGCGCCCTCGCCCTATAACTATGAATGGAGCGGCCTGCTGTCCATGGACGTCTATGCCGTGTTCGTCGATGCGGATGGCGCGCAATGGTTCGGCACGGACGCGGGATTCGCCTATCACGACACGACCGAGACAAAAGCCTATTGGGATGTGTTTACCACGGAGGAGGGATTGATTGACGACAACGTTCGCGCCATCCTCAAAAGCGACGACGGCATGGCCTGGATCGGCACCCTGGGCGGCCTGGACCGTTTTGATTATCAATTCGGCGAGTACGGCATCGAAACCTGGAAGTTCACCCATTTCACAACAGCAGACGGCCTGGCCGGCGACGAGGTGTACGACATCGCCCAAGACCTGGACGGCACTTTGTGGATCGCCACCAACAACGGCGTGTCGCATTACACCGGCAAAACCGCGGTGGAAAAGCAAGAGAACGCCGCGGTCAAGTCCTTCGGCCTCGTCGGCAATTACCCCAATCCATTCAACCCGGCGACGACGATAACCTACCGTCTCGCCGCACATGGGCATGTTCGATTGATGATTGTGAATATGCGCGGCGAGCGCGTCAGGACGTTAGTGAGCACCAACCAGTCGCGCGGCAGGCATCGGAGTACATGGAACGGCCGCCTGACCGACGGCCGGCCGGCGCCCACGGGCATCTACATGGTTGTGCTGGATGTTGCTTCTGACGAGGGATTGATGCGGGATTCGATAAAGATGTTGCTGGTAAGGTGAGAAAAATTGATATTGGGCTTGTACATTTTCTATTTTCAAGCTGCCGAGATATCATAGCTCGAGCCATTACGACACCCGGTGTCCTTCGGACAACCGGGGTCGTTCACTTTTCGACAGTCTCCAGATGTTTGTGTTTCGAGAGAACAAAATATTTGTCTTTTGTTGATATTTATGTCAACGATCGCCGCGCTCTCGGCGGTTTAAAACTCTAAAAATATAGATGTATATCAATCATTCTATAATCGATTGTCAAATCA
>JAJRST010000488.1 GCA_024278645.1 bacterium
GATAAGCTGCCGGTAAGCTTCGGGCATGGCTTCTTCGAGGGATGGATATTTTGCCGCGCGCTCTTCTTCGGAAACGCCGGCCAGCTCGGCCCATCGTTTCGAACCCTCGAGGGTGATCTGCTGCGGCGTGCGTACGCCGGCCACCACATCCTCGCCCTGGGCGTTGATGAGATATTCGCCGTTGAAAATGTCCTCGCCGGTGGCCGCGTCGCGTGTAAAAGCCACGCCGGTGGCGGAATTTTCGCCCATGTTGCCGAACACCATGGACTGCACGTTGACGGCGGTGCCCCATTCGCCGGGGATGCCGTTCAAGCGACGGTAGACAATGGCGCGTTCATTGTTCCAGGAGCCGAACACGGCGCCGATGGCGCCCCATAGCTGCTCCCAGGGATCGGTGGGGAAATCCTTGCCGGTCGATTTTTTAACGGCGGCCTTGAATTCCTCGACAAGACGTTTGAGGTCGTCGACATCGAAATCGGTGTCATTTTCAATGCCTTTTTCCTCTTTTAATTTTTCCATGATCTCTTCAAAGGGATCGATGTCTTCCTTGCTTTCCGGCTTTAATCCGAGGACGACATCGCCGTACATCTGTACAAACCGACGGTAGGAATCCCATGCAAAGCGGGGGTTGCCGGTTTTCTTGATCAGGCCTTCCACGGCGTCTTCATTGATGCCGAGGTTGAGGACAGTGTCCATCATGCCGGGCATGGAAACGCGGGCGCCGGAACGAACCGAGACCAGAAGCGGATCGTTTTTATCGCCAAACTTTGTTCCCATAACGCTTTCGATGTATGCAACGCCGGCCTCCACCTGATCTTTAATGCTGGCTATTGTGGCTTCGGGGCCTTTATCATACCACATGGTGCAAACTTCGGTGGTGATGGTAAAACCGGCGGGCACCGGTATGCCGACTTTGTTCATTTCGGCCAGGTTGGCGCCTTTGCCGCCGAGCAGGTTTTTCATATCAGCGGCGCCCTCGGCTTTGCCGCCGCCAAAAGTATAAACATATTTGTGAGACATTATAACTCCTGTTAATTCATTGTTTGTATTTTCAATTAGTTGTTGCTTGCCGTTTGAACGCCGAGCAGACGATTGTACTCGTCTTTGTCGGTTAAAACCTCCAACGCTTTATTCAGTGCGACATCTCGATGAAAGCTGGTCGCATAAGCGGCGTCGTTGCCCAGCAATTTTGCGGTAATTTCCCGTTTGAGCAGGTATTTGATGTCATCGATTGATTCTTGTTTTTCGCGCTCCTTTACGATTTTGAACTTTTCCCGAATTTGCTTGAAAAAAGTCTCCATGTCGCTGTAAAATCCATCGTCTTGTGATGCTTTTTCCAAATCCTTTAAATGATTCATGCCGGATGGCTCGTATTCAAAATTCTGCTCATCCACAAACTTGAAAAATTCATCAAGGATTTCATTTGTAATTTCGATATTATTCTTCATATCGGAATGCGCCGTCGCATATTGCAGGCTGAAATTAAAAAACATGGACTGACGCATCAGTTCGCCCACAAAACGAGTGGTGTTTTTGTTGGCCGCTTCTATATCCGGCTTGACGCCGCCGCCGCCGGACACCAATCGGCCGTTGTGGGTGTAGTATTTTTTGTCTTCTTTCGTTTTTTTCTCCTGTTTATCCGATGATTCTTCCGGAGACCAAAGCACCGAGTTGTTTCCATGTTTAAAGACGTCGGCTTTTTGAATGAGACGACCGCTGGGCAGGTAGTACTTGGCCGTGGTCAGTTTTAACGACACTTCGCCGTCCGCCGAGCGGTCGATGGGCAACACCGTCTGCACCAGTCCCTTGCCAAAAGTGGGTTCGCCGATAACCACGCCGCGATCCAGGTCCTGAATCGCCCCGGCGACAATTTCGGAAGCAGAGGCGGAATATTCGTTGACCAGGACGACCAGCGGCAAGGAGCCGAACACAGGCGTTTCCGTGGTGCGGTATTCTTTCGAGCTGTTTGGATTGCGCCCTTTTGTATAGACGACCATCTCTCCCTTGGAGACAAAATTCCCCAACACGGAGACGGCGACGTCCAGCAAACCGCCCGGGTTGCCGCGCAAATCAAGTATTAACGATTCCATGCCCTGATCCAGCAGGTCCTCAACGGCGTCCTTGATCTGTTTCTCGGCACCGCGATTAAAGACGTTCAGTTTTATCAGGCCGATGCCGGGTTCGACAAAACCGCTGTATTGAATATCGGAAACGATAATCTCATCGCGAACAAGAGTGAAGGTGATGGGCTCGTCCACGCCGATTCGTCGAATTTCAATGACGACGACGCTGCCTTTTTTCTTGCCGCGCAGCTTTGCCGCAGTTTTCGACAACGAAAGGCCCTTGGTGGACTGGCCGTCAATCTTGATGATCTGATCGCCTTCGCGGATGCCCGCTTTCTCTGCCGGGCTGTTGGCGAACGGCTGCTCGGCGACCGTCGGCCAGCCATTGCGCTTGGTAATGCGCATACCGACGCCATAGTACTTGCCGCGCGTCATGATCTCGATGTCATCCTGCGCCTCTTTTTCCAAAAACACGGTATAGGGATCGAGCTGATCCAGCATACCGTTGATGCCGGCGCGCATGAATTTTCCCGGATCGATCTCTTCAACATAGTTGTTGGCGGTTTGTTTGTACACCTCGCCGAATATCTTGATATTTCGACCGACCGCTGCATAAAAATCACGTCGACTGCTGCTGAACAACCCGGTTGACCAGACGGCGATCAATAGAACGCTGATCAACACAATGGTCAAGGTCAGTTTCTTACTTTTCATTTTTTCTCTCCGGAACTTGTTTGCCGAAATATAAGCAGATTTTTTAATATATGTGCAAATAAATGGTAAAAAATCATCATAAAACAATATTCGAAA
>JAJRST010000489.1 GCA_024278645.1 bacterium
GACGGCTTTGACGTCTTTGCCGGTCTTTACGATGTCTCCAGCGAAATGCAGCAACACGGCGAAGGCGCCATGTACAGCGATGAATTTGCCGATTATCGCTTTTCATTTGCCGTCAACGCCGCCTCCGGCGAGCAGTTCCAAAAGGACGGATGGGAGCCGTGGCCGCTGGACAATCTTCAAGTGGGAACGCAAGTGACGGAAGATGGCTATAATGTCGAGCTCAAGATTCCTTTCAAGTCGGTAAAGCCGTTGCTGGCCCCACTGTTCAAGCCTGAGATGGGCATGTTCATTCCTTTGAAAATCGACATCAATGACAACGACGGGCCGGACGATCCTTTTGGCGACGGGCGCACGATGACGCTGCATGTCGGCGGCGTCGAAAACGATCAGAACTGGAAACGACCGTTCACCTGGGGCTGGGCGCTTATCGGCGGGGCCACCGGCGTACAGGACAGGGAAACGGCTGCGCCGTTTACAGCGCTGCTGCATCGAAATTACCCCAACCCGTTCAATCCGACGACCACCATCGGTTACGACCTCGGCGCGGACGGTTATGTGCAGTTGGCCGTCTACGACCTTCTCGGCCGTCGCCTGCGCACGCTGGTTGACGAGCGCGTCAAGGCCGGCTCGCATAGAGTGCTCTGGGATGCGACCAACGATAAAGGGAAAATTGTCGGCGCGGGCGTCTATTTTGTCAAAATGACAGCAGGCGATGTTTCTTTTGTGCAAAAGGTGACGCTGCTAAAATAGTTCGCCCGCTAGCAAAGTCATGCGAGGAGCAAAGCCGTCTGCTGCAAAAGAGAAATTCCTTTCAATAAAGACGGCCCTGCTCGTTCGCCATAGCCTGTGCGGCCATTTGCAGTCCGAATCTGCTTTAAATTTGTTGCGCGCCAAGGCGCGAACGGAAAACGCCCCGAAAAAATGGGGCGTTTTTTTTGTTCTTTTCCTCTGCAAAATATTTTTATTTCATTTTCGAATTGCTTATATTTTGAGTGTGGAATGCGGGGTAAAATTAACTTTGATGTGGAGAATATGATTATGGTCAGCAAAGAACATCTCGAAGAACTGAAAGCAGAATCTGTAAACCATTTAAAAAATGAACTGCTGCCATTTTGGCTGGAGCGCTGCAAGGACGACGTCAACGGCGGTTTTATCACCCATTTTGACAAGGACGGCGCCGACACCGGCGAGGATCAGAAATCCCTGATCGCCCAAACGCGCACAGTTTATACCATGGCCTCCGCGCATCGCGCCGGCTGGGGCGACGGCATGTGCGCCGAATACGCCAAACATGGCGTCGAGTTTTTGCTCGATGAAATGTGGGACGAAAAGTACGGCGGCTTTTACTGGACCGTTGACCGCAAGGGCAATGTGGAGATCGACAAAAAGATCGCCTACGGTTTGAGCTTCGCCATCTATTCGCTAAGCGAGTATACCTTGGCCACGGGCGATCCCATTGGCCTGGAATATGCGCAAAAGGTGTTCGACCAGTTGCAAAAGTACGCCGTGGATACCATGTACGGCTGCTATTTCGAGATGTTCGAACGCGACTGGACGTTGTGCGGCCCGGGATCCGCCGGCGGCGACATAAAGACGCTGGACGTGCACATGCATCTCATGGAAGCTTTTACGACACTGTACGAAGCGAGCGGCGAGGCCATACATCGCCGCAAACTGGAGGAGATCATTGAAATCCTTTTGCATCGCATTCAACATCCAAAATACAAGACCGGCATTCCACAGTTCTGGCGCGACTGGAGCGTGGCGCCGCAGATCAAGTTCGATATCGTCTGGGGCTGGGATCGCTTTACCGAGGACGGCGTCAAATCAAACGCCGAGGATAACACTTCTTACGGCCACAACGTCGAATTCGCCTGGCTGTTTTTGCATGCCCTGGATATCATGAAAAAGGACTGGCGCGACTATCAGGATGTCATCCGCTCGCAGTTCGACCACTGCCTTGCCGACGGCATAGATTGGGAGTACGGCGGCGTCTATGTGGAAGGGTCGCACTCCGGAGGCGTTTACGACCGCGAAAAAGAGTTCTGGCAGCAAGCCGAAGTGCTCATCGGTATGCTGGATGCCTGTCGCTTGTTCGATTTTGACAAATACTGGCCCGCGTACGAAAATGTGCATCGCTTCATTCACGATAAAATGATAAACCACGAGGTGGGAGAGTGGTGGCCGCTGTTGACCCGCCAGGGCGAACCGATTTGGACGCACATGAGCCACTCCTGGAAGGTGAACTATCACACCGTACGCGCCATGGTGCAGTCCATTCCGCGGTTGCAAAAACTGATCGATATGTAGGATTTTCAACGGGAGGGGCAGAGGATGTAATGAGAAAGGTGGTTTTTGGGGATCACTGGCTTCTCGCTCCTCGCCCCTGTTTTAAATGATCACGCCGCCGCCCAGGCATTCCTCGTCTCTGTAAATCACGCCAAACTGACCGGCGGCCACGCCGTGCACCGGCGTCATTGATTCGATAAGCAAACGATTATCCTCAATAACCATTTTGCCGTCCGACAGTTCCGGCGTATGGCGAATCTTGAATTGAATGTCGTGCGTCCCGCTTGTAAAATCGGACGGTTTGTTGATCCAGTTGAAATTATTGAGTTCAATTCTATTCTTGTAAACCGCCTCCGGGTTGTAGCCTTTGGCGACGTAGATGACGTTGTCATCGTGACTTTTTTCGATGACAAACCAGGGACCGCCGCTCAACCCCAGACCCTGCCGTTGGCCGATGGTGTAGAACCAGAACCCTTTGTGCTTGCCGAGAATCGCGCCGGTGTCTTTATCTATGATCTTGCCCGGCTGCTCGCCGAGATATTTTTTAATAAAGTCTCGATAATTGATTTTGCCGAGAAAGCAGATGCCCTGCGAGTCCTTGCGCCTGGCGTTGGGGAACTGCTGCTGCATGGCGATTTCACGAACCTGCGGTTTGGTATAGTCGCCGAGGGGAAATAGCGCGTGGGCGATTTGTTCGTAGGTCATCTGGCTGAGAAAATAGGTCTGATCCTTGTGCCGATCCTTGCAGAGATAGAGATGCGTTCGTCCCCGCGCATCGTCGCGCAATTTGGCCCAGTGGCCGGTGGCGATTTTGTCGAATTCATGCCCCGCTTTTTCGTAAAAGGCGCCGAACTTTACCAGGCGGTTGCACATCATGTCCGGATTGGGGGTGAGCCCGCTCTTCACGGCTCTGATCGTGTAATCGACCACGCGGTCCCAATATTCGCGCTGCATGGAAACAATCTCAAAAGGCACATCGAGCTGCTTGCACACGGCGATGACATAATCCACATCCTCCTGCCAGGGACATTCGCCGAACGTTGTGTCATCCTCCATCCACACCTTTAAATAAAAAGCGTGCACGTCGTATCCCTGCTTTTTCAGCAGGTAGAGGGCGACCGTGGAATCCACGCCGCCGGACGCTAAAACTGCGATTTTCATGGAAATCTTTTTTGTTTGGTCAAATCATATTATTTTGCGATTAACGATAGCGCCATTGAGGGTCTGAAAGTCTAAAGGTCCGAAAGTCGAAAGGTCGGATAGTCCCTCTTGGCTATGGTGAAGTTAGGGAAAAAAATCTTTTTTTAAAATAAAAAAGGTTGTCTCTGCAAGCGGCCCTATTGAATATCATAAAATGTAAAACTTTGTCCAACTGCTGCGGCTGCACGGCTTTGTTGTTGTGAATTGTCATTTTTATGTATAGTTTTGCATCCCATGAACAAAATTGACTGACATCAAGGAGAGATACACGTGCGACTCGCTTCTGTTTTGCTGCTCAGTGTTATCATGCATTCAACTCTATTGTATTCTCAATCGTCCGTAAAAGCGATAAAGACAAGCCAACCGCCAAAAATCGACGGTTATGTGAACGATGACGTTTGGCAACAAGCGTCTGTCGTTTCCGATTTTATTCAGCGAGAACCGGACACAGGGCAGCCGATGACTGAAAATACAATATTTTATATCCTCTATGACAAAGACAACCTTTATTTTGGCTTTAAATGTTTTGACAGCGAACCGGATAAAATAACCGCCAATGAGCTGGCGCGTGATGCGTCGCTGCGTTTTGACGATAAAGTTCAAATTATCATCGATACCTACCTGGATAAAAGAAACGCCTACTGGTTTCAGATTAATCCTCGCGGCTGCATCGGCGACGCCCTGGTCAGCCAAAACGGCTCCTCGTTCAACAAATCCTGGGATGGGTTGTGGGAGGGCAAGGCGCACATCACCGAATGGGGGTGGGAGGGAGAAGCGGCCATCCCATTCAAGACGATGAGCTTTCGCCAGGGGCAGGATGTGTGGGGTCTCAAACTCATCCGCCAGGTGAGCCGCAAGAACGAGACCGGCTACTGGCCGACGGCCAACCTCGACAGCTACCGCTTTCAGGTTTCGGACGCCGGCACGCTTGAGGGCATGACTGGAATGTCGCAAGGCATCGGTCTTGACGTTGTGCCTTATGGACTTGTCGGTTCTGAACATAAAAAAGATGCGGACCCGGAGTTCCCGTCCGACGTGGGATTTGATGCTTTTTACCAGATCACCCCGGGAGTGAAAAGCGCCCTGACCGTGAATACCGATTTTGCCCAGACCGAGGTCGACGACCGCCGCGTCAATCTGACGCGCTTTCCACTTTTTTATCAGGAAAAGCGGGACTTTTTTCTCGACGGCGCCAACTATTTTAATTTCGGCATCGGCGGCGGCAGGATGCATCCCTATTCGCGATCGATCATCCCGTTTTTTTCCCGCAGGATGGGGCTGGACAACGACGGCAACCCGGCGCCCATTCTTGGCGGCTTGAAATTGACCGGACAGGCCGGGGCATGGAATCTTGGTTTTCTGGACATCGTGGAGCAACGGGATAGCGGAAAGGCGAACTCGGCCGTCGCGCGGCTGACGCGCAATTTTGGCGACCAGTCGCAAATAGGCGGCATCGCCACCATTGGCAGCGATGCCTCGGGCGCCGGCAACGCCGTCGCCGGTGTGGACTTGAGGTTGGGGACGTCGAAATTTCTCGGCGGCAAAAACGTGTCGCTCATTCTCTTTGGCCTTTCATCGCAGACTGATGATTCGACAAACAGCGACCATGCTTACGGCGTCTCTCTTGTTTATCCCAACGATTTTTTATGGATTGTCGCCGGATTTCATGAAATCGGAGACAACTTTAACGCCAGCCTCGGTTTTGTCCCGCGTCGCGGCATACGGCAAAGCTACTTTCGCGGCGGCGTTGGCCCGCGTCCGAAGAAATTTGGCATATTGCAAAGCATCACCGGCGGCCATTTCAGCTA
>JAJRST010000490.1 GCA_024278645.1 bacterium
GTTTACTCCAACACCGGCGGGCAGATGTCCAAGGCCACGCCGCTTGGCGCTGTGGCAAAATTCGCCGCCGCCGGCAAGCCGCTGCCGAAAAAGGACCTGGGCATGATCTTTATGACCTACGGCAATATCTATGTTGCTCGCGTGGCCATGGGATACAGCGACGTCGGCGTGGTGCGCGCCTTTCTGGAGGCGGACGCCTATGACGGACCGAGCATCATCATCGCCTATTCTCATTGTATTGCCCACGGCATCAATATGGCCAAGGGACTGGAAGAGCAAAAGAAAGCGGTTGAATCCGGGCATTACCCGTTGTTCCGCTTTAACCCGGCGCTCGCCGAGCAGGGTCAAAACCCGCTCAAGCTGGATTCGAAAGCGCCGAGCATTCGCTTTGAAGACTTTGCCTATAGCGAAACTCGCTTCAAGATGCTGACAAAATCCAAACCGGAACGCGCGAAAATGCTGATGGACCAGGCCCAGGCGGAAATCGAATCCCGCTGGAAAATTTACCAGGGCTGGGCGGAAATGGATTACGGCAAAGGCAAGGAATAAATTGTTTGAAATTGAACGCGGCGTCTTTTCAGACGCCGCGGCAATTTACACGGATTTGACCATTTAACAATGGGGATACACATTATGGATATGACAAGCACTTATATGGGGTTAAAGCTGAAAAACCCTTTAACGCCGTCCGCCTCCCCCTTGTCTAAAACTTTAGACGGCATCAAGAAACTGGAGGACGCCGGCGCCGCCGCTGTTGTTTTACACTCTCTTTTCGAAGAGCAGATCGCTTTCGAGCAGGAGGAGCTGGGCTACTTTTTGGATCGCGGCACGGACAGCTTTGCCGAAGCGTTGAACTTTTTCCCGGAGCAGGATGAATATAATCTCGGGCCGGAGGAATACCTGGAACACATACGCAGCGCCAAGGAGGCGACGGACATCCCGATCATCGCCAGCCTCAACGGCGTCTCCAACAGCGGCTGGATCGACTTTTCGAAAAAGATCGAGGAGGCGGGCGCCGATGCGCTGGAGCTGAACATCTATTTCCTGGCCACGGATATGGAGCAGGACAGCCGGGAGATTGAAAATCAATATCGAGCTATTTTACATGCGGTAAAATCCAGCATTGACATCCCGGTGGCCGTCAAGTTGAGTCCCTTTTTCAGCTCCATAGCGCGCATGGCCAAGGAGCTGGACGATGAAGGCGCCGACGCCCTGGTCTTGTTCAATCGCTTCTACCAACCGGATTTGGACCTCGAGAACCTGGAAGTGACGCCAGGCGTCGTGCTCAGCACTTCGGACGAGTTGCGCCTGCCGTTGCGTTGGATCGCCCTGCTTGACGGCAAGTTGAAAGCCAGTCTCGCCGGCACAACAGGCGTGCACACGGCCCTGGATGCTTTAAAGATCATCGCCGCCGGCGCCGATGTGGCGCAAATGTGCGCCGCGTTGTTGCAAAACGGTCCCGATTATCTGGGCACGGTTCTTAATGGCATGGAGACCTGGCTGGAGGAAAAGGAGTATGAATCCCTGGATGTGCTGCGCGGCAGCATGAGCCAGAAATCAGTCGCCGAATCGGCGGTGTTCGAACGCGCCAATTACATGAAGGCGTTGAACGATTTCAGGGATTACACCATTTAAGCGCCGACTTTACAAGCAAACAACCCCCAAAAGCCAGGGCAAGGCGTTTGGGGGTTTTTATTTATCGTTTGAATTTTTGTTTCGAAAAATGAATCCCCTCAACAGTCCGTACAACGAAAAGATAAACAGCGTGAAAGAAAAGTGCGTGATGTTGAATTCGGCGGGCATGCCCCGGTACAAAAGAGTGTACCAAAAAACAATGGCCAGTATGATCCAGAGGATGCGCATCATGCTGTTTACAGCGGCCGGAGACATGCCTCGCTGCAAGAGAAACCGGGCATACCATTTTCGGAAAATATCAATCCAGAAAAACATAAACAAGGTTATAGCCGATACGATAAGCAAGTGTTCGCCCATGCTCATATCCTCTCACCCGCATCGGACAGGGATAAGACCCCCGATGCGGTCAAGTTTTCAGGCGGCATACCATCGAATCAATCCCAATTGCAACGGTGTATCCATGATGGGATGATTCGGCAGCACACGCACGCTGTAGCCAAACTGGCCGGTCGACTCGACTTTGAATTTTGCGGAAAAAAGATGCGAACCGTCGCTCTTCGATTCTCGCAAAACCATGGGGATGGCGGCGGCGTCCTTTAAACTTCCCTTGTCATCCACGCGGCCAAAATAAAGCTGCACCTGCACTTCATCGGGCTTTAATTCGCCGATCTTTACCAGCGCATTGACTTCAAGCTCCTCGCCGATCATGACATTATCCCGCTCCGGGGCGTCAACCGAAAGTATCTGCACGCCATCCCAGTTTTGCCTCACCCGTTCGCGCCACTCGACAATCTGCCTTGCCGTCTTGCCGCCGTCGTTGCTCGTCTGCCGCCATTTTTCAAACGCCGGAAGATAATACTTGTTCAAATAATTGCGCACCATGCGATTGGTGTTGAAAAACGGGCAGACGACTTTCATGTTCATCTTCATCATGCTGATCCACTCGCGAGGAATGCCGTTTCGTCCGCGATTATAAAAAGTCGGAATGACGTCGTTTTCAAGCAAGTAATACAATTCCTTGGACTCTATATCATCCTGTTCCTCGGTGGAATTGTAATGCTCTTCGCCGCGGCCAATGGCCCAACCGATATGCTGGTTCATTTCGTAGGCCTCGTCCCACCAGCCGTCGAGAATGCTGAGGTTGAGAGCGCCGTTGGCGCTGGCTTTCATGCCGCTGGTGCCGCTCGCTTCGCGCGGTCGTCGTGGGTTGTTCAACCACACATCCACGCCCTGCACCAGGTAGGAGGCGATTTTCATATCATAGTTTTCAAGAAAAACAATGCGATCGCGAAAATCTTCTTCCTTGATGAGGTTCATGATGATCTTGATGATCTCTTTGCCGATTTTATCGCGCGGATGCGCTTTCCCGGCAATGAGAATTTGCACCGGCCGTTCCGGGTCGTTCAGAATTTTGCGCAACCTTTCCGGATCCCGGAACAAAAGATGCGCGCGTTTATAAGCGGCAAAGCGGCGCGCAAAGCCAATCGTCAAAGCGTCCGGTTTGAGCACCTCGGCCGCGCGCTCCACATCCGCCGGACTGGCCCCCAGTTTTTTCAAACGGCGCTGCAACCGCCGCCGCGCAAAGGCGACCAGCCGCTCGCGCCGACGTTCGTGCGTGCGCCACAGCTCCTCGTCCGGAATATGATCCACATTCTCCCACATGGATTCGTCGCCCGGCTGCCGGTACCAGTTCGGATCAAGATAGCGAATGAACAATTCCGAGAGATCCGAGGACAGCCACGTGCGGATATGAACGCCGTTGGTGATATGGCCGATGGGCACCTCATTTTCCGGCACGTCGGGCCACAAGTAATTCCACATTCGGCGAGCGACGCGGCCATGCAAGCGGCTGACGCCGTTATAGCCGCCGGCCATATTGATGGCAAAAATCGCCATGTTGAACTTGCCTGCGGTCTGCGGCAAATGGGCGCCGCCAAGTTGCATAAATTCTTCCGCCGATATTTTTAATTGTCGATAATAAGCGCCCAGATACTGCTCGACAAGTCCTTGCTCGAATTCATCGATGCCCGCGGGGACCGGCGTATGCGTTGTAAAGACGTTGCCGCTGCGCGTCGCTTCCCGCGCTTGCATGAAAGAGGCGTCCGTATTGGCCTCGAGGTACATTCGCACTCGTTCCAGGGAAAGAAACGCCGAATGACCTTCGTTCATGTGACAGACGTCCGGCGAAACGCCCAACGCCGCCAATGCCCGCATACCGCCGACGCCAAGCAGTATCTCCTGCCGGATGCGCATTTCGTTGTCGCCGCCGTACAATTGCGCGGTAATCACACGATCCTCCTCCCTGTTTTGCTGGATGTTGGCGTCCAGAAGATAGAGAGGAATCCGGCCGACCTGGACGCGCCAAATCTGCGCGTGCACCGGGTGGTCCGGAATATCCACGGCGACCGTCACCGGTTGTCCGTTTTCGTCTTTTTCAAGCGTCATGGGCAGGTTGTAAAAATCATTGACGCGATAGGTCTCCTGCTGCCAACCGTCGGCGGCCAGATATTGATGAAAAAAGCCCTGCTGATACGCCAGGCCGACGGCGACCAGCGGCAGCCCCAGGTCGCTCGCCGATTTCAAATGGTCGCCGGATAAAATTCCCAGACCGCCCGAATAGATCGGCAAGCCGACGGCCAGGCCGTATTCCATGGAGAAATAGGCGATCTTTAAACCGGGCTTGCCGTAGCGATCATACCAGGTTTTTCGCGTCATATAATTGTCGACGTTTTCCTTGACGCGCGCCAGAAAGGAGAGATAGCATTCGTTTTTGGCCATTTTTTCCAGGCGCTCCTGGTCGACGCTGCCAAGCATGAGCACCGGGTTGCGGTTCACTTTTTCCCATAAATCGGAATCGAGGCGGCGAAACAGCGTTCTCGCATTATGATCCCAGCTCCAATAAAGATTGTAGGCCAGCTCCCTGAGCGGGGCCAGCTCTTCCGGCAGCTTGGGTGTAACGCGTATATTTTGAATTTTATAATTTATCATAAAAGTTTTCTCTCCCGAGGATAAAATCGCTGGATTGTTCTGTTTTTCAGAGGGCTCGTATGATGCCAGTCAGGCTGTCGGTTTTTTAGAAAACAGATGCTTGTTTTCAAAAATGTAAACAACGCCGGTAAAGAGGGTTAACAATGTGGCAAGCAGCATGAGCATCCAAATCAAACGCCAGGCATCGATTTGGGCGATGATGTTGGATTCGATGGCATAGTGATCGAAGAAGCTTTTCAATATCATATAGGCAAAGGCGACATAGAGAACGACCGTTTGCACGCCGGTTTTCCAGCGCGCGATCTCCAGCGTCTTTACCGGTCGGCCGACTTTATGACCATGGGAACGCAGCCAGGTGACAAAAAAGTCGCGCAACACGATGACCACAACCATCCAGATGTCAATATAATCCTTAAAAATCAGGCAGATAAAAGCGGCGGTGATCAGCACCTTATCCGCCAGGGGATCGAGAAATTTCCCCAACGCGCTTTCCCAGTTGTACTTGCGCGCCAGATGCCCATCCACTTTGTCGGTCAGCGTACTTATGACAAAAACAAAAAACATGATCAGTTTCCAGGTCAGGCCGGGCTGAAAAAAGAATAAACAAAGAACGGCGTTATCAAAATACGAAAAACCGTCAAAATGTTGGGGATGTGGCGAATCATAGTGAAACTCGAATAGTCATTGATTTCATTTTTCAAACATTAAATATAATGAGAAAATCAACAATCTTCAAGGTATTTATCCCGTTAAAAACATGCCGTTTATTCCGATGACGCGCTCTTAATGTCTGCGAGCAGCGCGGCCACGGCCCGGAGGCCCGCCGCATCCTGTGCATCGAAATCGTCAAAACGCTCGCTGTCGACGTCCAGCACCGCCCACAGCTTGCCTTTGCCGTTAAATATGGGGACGACGATTTCCGAATTGGAACGGGAGTCGCAGGCGACATGGCCGGGAAACCTGTGCACATCGGGAACGAGCACTGTTTTTTCATCGCGCACAGCCGCCGCGCACACGCCCTTGTCCAGGGATAATTTGACGCACGCCGGCGGCCCCTGGAATGGGCCGAGCAAGAGATGATCCGACTTTAGGAGGTAAAAGCCAACCCAAAAAAAGTTTGGAAAATACTCCTTTAAAATCGCCGCGGTATTGGCCAGGGTCGCGGTGACATCGATGTTTCTGAGCGCCTGGGCGCGGACGCGCTTTGCCGCCCATTGATAGGCTTGCTGCTTGTTCATTTATGCTCCCAATTTATGCATCCGGGTTCCAACCATCATTGACAATAAATTCCATCCAATAGGCGAGATAGCGCCAACGGCCAAAGCGGTCGTAAAACCGCACCACCTGTTTTTCAGTGGGCGTTTCGCCGTTAAAATGGCGTTCCGTCATGTATTTCAGCACCAGGCTGTCCACGGCCATCTCTTCGAAATGACCGTACAAGGCCATCAGATAATGCGCCGTGGCTTTGCCGACGCCCTTGAAGCCCAGGAAATACTTTTTCAACTCTTTCGGCGGCATGTCGCCTTTTTCCACGGTCGCGGCTTCCGGCTCGCCATCGACGAATCGCTGCGCCAGCTCGATCAGGTAGCCGCTGCGGTAGCCGACGCGTCCCTGTTCTCTTAAAAAGGATTCGCCGGCATCCAGAATTTGCGATGCGTTCGGAAAAAGGTGATAATCCGTTCCCGACGCTTTGTCTCCCAATTGCGCAATGTTGTGGATCATTTTCACCGCCTGCTTCCATTGCACGTTAGTGCCGCAAATGCTCTTAAAGACATCTTCGTACAACGACTCGGCGCGCATGAGGCGGCCGATGCCAAGTTTGGGGACTTGCGCCAGAACCGGATCATTCGAGCAAAGGCGATAAAATTCGCTTAAATCCAGGTCAAGATTCATGATATGACGAAATCTTTGCTCGACGATTTTTTGCGACCCGTTCGAATCCACATCGAATCGCAAGCGGCTTTCCGAGGCGTTCTCCGCCGTCTGCTTGATGCGAACCCTGGCGACGGCGCCATTCAAACGTGTGACCCAAGTCAACTCGCGCTCGTCCTCGTTCCAATAAAAAGGCGGCAATTGAAACCAGCCGTGCGTTTTTATGGCGGCGATGAATGAAAACGGCTTTTTGATGCTCATTTCAAATTTCACAGTTTTCTCCTGAATCTTTTCTTAAACATTCCTATCTAATGTGCAAACGATTTTTCAAACCAATCCAGGAGTCACAGTTGAATCTTCGAGTCACATTTCCGGGCAACCTTCGCGTGGATGCGGAGTATGGACCTTTTACCATACCGACCAACCAGGACGGCAGCGCGCCGCCGCCGTTTGCACTGTTTCTTGCCTCCATCGGCACTTGCGCCGGCATTTATGTTCTGGCGTTTTGCAAACAACGCGGCTTGCCGACCGACGGTCTGGAGATCATTCAAAAGATGGACGCCGACCCTGTCACGCAAATGATCAAAAAGCTGACGCTCGACATCCATCTCCCGGCCGGCTTTCCGGAGAAATACAAAGAGGCCATTATCCGTTCGGCGGATCAGTGCGCCGTTAAAAAGCACATGGTCGAGCCGCCGGCATTTGAAATCAATACAATTATTTCTTCCTAGACGCCTATCTCTCTCTATATAACCGGCTCCGCCCGCAATTGGGCGGGGCCTTTATTATGTGATGCTCTGCCACGCCTTTTCGCTCACGGAAATTATTTTTTCCTCCCATTGCAGCAGGCCCTCCTTTTTCATGCGCAACAGCACCCGGGACAGCGTTTCCGGCGTCGCGCCAATGGCTGCGGCAATATCCTTTTTAGAGACCGCCGGCTTTATGCGAGACTGCTCGCCGTAATTCTCGCGCAGGAACAGCAGCAGCCTGTCCTCCACGTCGTGAGAGGTGAGATATTTTATCTGGTTGGCGAGATAGCGTTGTTTGCGCATAATCACGGCAATGAAATCGTTGCGAAAATCGGGCTGCTCGAGCAGACAGTGAAACTGATGTTTCGGCATCAGAAACACCTGGCTGCGGGTGAGCGCCACGGCGGTGACCGGGTAGTTGCCCGATTCGAAAAGAATAACCTCGCCGAATATCTCGCCGGGTTTTATCACTTTGATGACGATCTCCTTGCCGTCGGGCATATTTTTATGCAGTTGAATGCGCCCATTAATACAGCAATACACGGCGTAGCCTTTTTCGCCCTCGGTAAAAAGCATCTCTTTTTTCTCCACTGTTTTCGCCAGGCATATCTGCGCCAACCTGGCCCGACTGGAATCCGAGATGCCTTTAAAGTAACCGAATTGTTTTAAAATGGCTTCCTTGTCCAAAGTAATGCTTTCAAATTTTTATATGCTAAAATCAAATGGCCAACCCCTTTGACCATACTCTTCCATTCGTGTCGAAAATTCAAAATTAGCGGTACATGTCCGGTAAATCATTTTCAAAAATTGTGAACGAATTTTGATAAAACCTGCGAAAATCAGCCTCGCTCCTTTGACCGGGATAGGGCGCAAAAAAATGATCTTTCGAGGCGTTTCGCCAGACCAGCGCCCAGGCCGTTTTTTTCGACCGCGCGCTGTA
>JAJRST010000491.1 GCA_024278645.1 bacterium
CGGATGTCGCCAGTCCATTATGTAAATATTATTGCTATGCCCGGCACAGTTGTAATAGCTGGGATCGGCGCGGTAGTCCGCCGGAAAAATCAGATTGCCGCGAGTATCATAATGCCAGACTCTTCTTACGCTCCAAATGTCCGGCTCGATGCGCCATATCAGGCGTCCCGAATCAAGATGCGGCAAATTCATGCTTTAATCTCCAATAAATTCCTGTCGCCATATAGCCTTATTTGACCAGAATCATTTTCCGCACGAGTCGGAACTCGTCCGCGGTCATCACGCAAAAATACAGGCCTGCGGCCACGGCTTCCCCGGCGCTGTTGCGCGCCTCCCAGGAGACGTTGTGATCGCCCGATGCCCCCACGTCATCGACCAGCGTGTCCACCAGGCGGCCGGACACATCGTAAATCTCGATGCGCACGCGAGCAGTGGCGGGCAAGGCATAGCGAATCGTCGTCGATGGGTTGAAAGGATTGGGATAATTTGCGTACAGCTTGAAATCCGTGGGCGCCGTCGCCGTAGGCTGCGTACGAACCGCAGTGACGACGGAAACAGTATTGGATGCTTTAGAGTTGCCGCGATTGTTGTAGGCGCGGACGTGATAAGAGTACTGCCGCTGCTCCACGGCCACGGTGGTGTCCGTATAGCTGGTCATGCCGGATTCGACAATATCGACAAAATCAAAGTCTTCGCCCTCCAGGGCGCGGTCGATGCGAAAGCCGAATTCGTTGTCCGAGTTGTCGCTCCAGGTCAGTTTGACTTGTCCGGGCGCGCTGTTGGTCGCGATCAGGTCGGTAGGAGGGGCCGGCACGGGGATGTGAAAGCCGGCAAGCTCCGGCGTGTATTCGAAGGCGCCGACGTCCGGGCCGTCGCCGTAGGGGATCAGCGTACCGAGGATGTCCCGTTGCCCGATGCGGATGTCCGCGGCCAGGGTGTCGATGGCCGGCGATGTGGGCAGCAGGCGATAGTCGCCGCCGGCAATATCCACAAGCTGCGGATCGAGCGTAACGCTGTGGCTGTCCTGTTTCATCACCGTTTGCCAGTTTTCAAAGCCGTAAAATTTCGTCTGCCTGGAATTAAAAAACATGAAATTGTCCGGCGGGTAATAGATATTGTTGTCGAAGACAAAGAGCGGCGGTATGGGATTGCCGGATAAGAGAAATGTGGTCCTGCTGATATAGTCGCCGCGAGTGGTAAAGATATTGTTTTTGAAAACGACCGATTCCGCCGGCGTGCTGATGAGAATGCCGTCGCCGCGTTCGCCGTTCCAGATAAAAGTATTGTTGTGCACACGAACGTCTTTGTTGCGCACAATCAGCATATAGCCTTGCGTATTAAGAAAGAGACATCCGCTCACTTCGTAATTGGAAGTGGTTCCCCAATTCCCGCTGATCTGAATTTGCGGACCGCCCGGTTTTTTCGGTTCGCCATAGGAGATATGGTTCTTAATGACAACGTTTTTTGCCGTATGCGCTACGGTGATGCCGCCCGCGTAGTTGCCGTGGGAAATATTGTTTTCCAGCAAAATGTCCGAACCGGCGGTGACGTCATAGCCTTCTTCGTTTCCGGCCAGCTCCGAATAGTTGTTGCGAAAGACAATGCTGTCGCCCACCAGCCAGGAGCCATCATACGGGGTTCCCTCGTGCACGACAATGCCGTCATTATATTTTGTTTGCGACACATAGCAGTTGGATATGGTGACGTTGCGCACCAGTTCTCTCTGGTTCGGACTCGATCCGACCCAGATGCCGTTGCTCTTGGACTTTATCACCGTGGCGCTGTCGACGACAATGTGGTGCGACTCGTAATGAATAGTCATACCCGGCCCGCTGCCTTTTTCCCAATTGGCGGAAAAGAGCGCATCCACCTTGCGCAGCAGCAGATGATGCGAAAACATAATCGAGATGCCGACTGAATTTATGCCGGTGTTGAAGGAGACAAGGTTGTAAACATGGACGTACGCAGCGCCTCTTATGGAAATGCCGTTGATTTGCCGGTCCTGGGCGTCGAAGCGCGGCTTGCCGCCGTCGCCGTAGGCGCCGAAATAGACGGGCTGTTCCTCCGTGCCTTGCGCCGAAATCCAGAGTGTGTTGAACCATACCTGTCCGCGTTTGAACAAAATGGAGTCGCCGGGGCTGAATGTCGTTTCGTTCACCTTTTCCACGTTTTGCCAGGCCGCTTCGGGCGATAAACCGTTGTTGGAATCAGCCCCTGTGATCTTGTCGATGTAATAGGTGGCGGCGCCTGTCACGTTGATCATCAGCAGAGTCAAAACCGTGGTGATGATGGATTCAAACCTCAGAGATCTCCAAGACCTCTGAGGTTTAAACAGAGTCAAAATCGTGGCCGCGAATGGGTATTTCATACAACCTTCTCCTTTGAATACATATCAGCAAGCCGTCGGCGAATACACAGATGTGGCGAAACGCCGTTAGAGGCGTATGGCAATCTCCATCTGATTCCAACGATAATTTACTTTATGTGATATTACTTTTTCATTTTTCATGGCATCCGACCAGATGAGCACCATGCGTCTGCCGTCTTCGCTGATCCACTTGGGCGACAATTTGGGTTGATAGGTCAGGTTGTCCTCATGATCGGCAATCCAATAATCCGTGTAAAAGAATTGTTTCCAGGGTCCGTAAGGATTCTCGGAATACCAGAAGCCGAGGCTGCCGGTTTTGGTGTGCATCCAATTGTCATAATAATACCTGGCGGAACCAGAAAGGCCATGTCCGGAGTAAGTACCTCCATTGACCATAATGTAAAGGTGCAGGCCGGGATTCCAGACGACCGATGGCAGCCAGGAATACCAGCCGAAATATTCGCCGTTATCATTTTTTTCAGGGAATTCATGCACAGGCTGGCGCTCATCCAGATTTTTCGTCCATGTGGGAGTACCGTCTTTCCAGCCGGCAAAATACTCCCAGTTGTCTCTTTGCTCGATAGCATCATTCCTGACGCGGGCCAGCAATAATTGATGGCTCCAGGCGCCCTCCGGCGAATATATGTAAACGAATTCATCCGGCGCCGCGTTGTTATCCTGTCCGTTTTGAACGAAGGAGCAATAGGAAAACGGATAAGCCATTTTGCCGTCCCGGTACAAGCCGGACTCTTTGAAAAAGAACATTTCCTCTTTTGTGGAATCCTCGCGTGCCTCATCCCAGGGTTCGATAAGCCTTTCATGGCCATCACGATTGACGCGATACCAGTTTTCGCCGTTGTCGGGCGATTTCAGCATTTTCACACCTTGAAACGGACCGCTCCAGTCCGGTCCCGGCGTCCTTGAAACCATTGAATAGAGATTCCCGTTCACCGAAAGAACGCCATAGCCAAACCATCCGTGGCCGAATGTCGTGAAC
>JAJRST010000492.1 GCA_024278645.1 bacterium
ATGACGGCCTGGCCGCCGCCGTTATCGACAGTCACGCTGTCGGTGAAATCCTCGTTCGATTGCGGCGCACCGCCCAATTTGTAGAATGCCGTTGAGATGCCGCTTGGGTCCACGGGGTTTTGCCAGGTCACCATAAATTCCGGTTGGTTCTGCCAGGGACTGGGATTGCCGCCGCGCACCACCGGTTCAATCGGCGCCTCGGGCGGCGTCTGATCGACAAACGAGGTGTCGACCAGCGTCGAGGTTTCCGGCTCGCCGGTAAAGGCTTCGCGATTGCCGGCGTTGTCCCAGGCGGCGACCTCGAAATAGAATCGATTGTTGTGCGCGCCGACATAGGTATAAGACGATCTCTTTTCCCGGCTCAACACCTCGAACCAGGGACCGCCGCCGATTCGCATGCGCAAATCATATTCGCCGGAGAGACCCGAACCGTCGTCAAATCCGACGCCCTCGCCGGCCCAGGAAACCGTGAATTTGCCGGTAATGCTTCTTTCCGGCGAAGAGGCCGTGGCGCCCTGGGGCGGGGCGCTGTCGAGACAGACAAACATGGAATCCGTGGCAGCGTTGCCGGCGCTGTCGGAAAGAACGACGGCCAAGGCATAGCAGCCGTCGCCCACGTCGTGCAGCGGCAGCAGCACATCAACCTCCTGCGCCTCGCCGGAGGTCAGCTCCGTCTTTTCCACCTGCACTTCCGTTCCTGTAAAAAACAGCTTGAGCGAATCGGCAAAAAATTCGCTATAGGTCACGCGAATCTGCGCCGTGTTCGTGGAATCGGGATTCAGCCATTTGTCGTCATAAACGGCGTTGGCGACGATGCTCTTTTGGATGACAGGCGGCGTGCCGTCGTATTTCAACGTGACCACGCTATAGTGCGTGTGATCGGCGTTGCCGGCGCCGTCCTGCAGCCAGAGATAGACATCGCGAACGCCGTCCTCCTGCATTTCAATGGCGATCGGCGGCGTACCGGCCGCCTCGCCGTCCACATCATTGTTGTCGGCGGGCGGTTCGTCAAATTTATAAAATGCCTTGGCAATGCCGCTGGGGTCGCCCGGCTGCGTCCAGTTGATGGTAAATTCCGAATCACTACTCCACAACGGCTCGGCGGCGCCGTTCACCGTCATATTCATCGGCGCATCCGGCGGCGTGGTGTCGACAAATTGCGTGACCACCCGGGTCGTCGTTTCCGCGCGACCCAGGAACTCTTCCTTGTTGCCGACGTTGTCATAGGCCGCCGCCTCGAAGGAATACTTGCGCCCTTCCTCCCCAATATAAACAGCCGAAATCTTGTCCCAGCGCGCCTTCCAGAGTTGCCACGGCCCGTCATCGATTTGCACCTTGACGTCGAAAATGCCGCCGAGACCGGCGCCGTTCTCCTCGACCTGGCTGACATCCCAGGACACGACAAACTCGCCCGGCGTCGTGGTGTCCGGGGACTGGGCGACGGTGTTGCGCGGCGGCGTACGATCCAGGGAAAGGGTCGTCGATGCCTGAGCGCGATTCCCGGCGCTGTCTGAAAGCAACACCTTGAGCTCCACATCGGCGTCGTTCATGCCTTCAAAATTCAGTTCAAATGAAGCGGAATCCCGGCCGGCGCGCAACGCCAGACTGTCCGCTTGAAACAAACCGGAAGGATCAAGACGGACGCTTGACGGATTGCGTTCCTTGAAATAGATATCCAGCACTGCTTTGTACGGCGGCACCGTGGGATTGTACCAGCGATGCGCAAAAGCAGCTTCCAGGGCCAGACTGTCGATCTTTGGCGGCGTGGCATCGAAGCGCAGGTTGACGGAAGCATAGTTGCGATAGTCGACGTTTCCGGCGCCATCCTGCAGCCACACGTGCAGCCGCTGGCCGTTTTCCTGCGTCGCCCGAATCACAACCGGCGGGTCGCCGATAAAAGAACCGGAGGTGTCGTCGGCGCCCGTCGGCGGGTCGCCGAGCTTGAACCAGGCCTTTGGCGTGCCGGTGGGATCCTGCGGCGCCTGCCAGGTCACCTGGAATTCGTTCGTCGTGCGCCAGGGGCTGGGATTGCCGCCATCGGCCCGCAGGTTGATCGGCGGTCCCGGCGCGACCGAGTCGGACAGGGCGACATTGATATAGGTCGTCGATTCGTAGGCATACGTTCTGTTCTCTACATTGCCGAGCCAGTCGCGGCCAACGACTTCAAAATGCAAGATTTGCTTGTCACGACCCTCTGTAAACAATGCGGTGCGGCCCACATAATCGGTCAGCCACGGCACCCACCCCCGGTTATTGACTTTGACAAAAACATCAAAAGTATCGGAAACGCCGACGCCGACATCCTCGCCGGGCGACCAGCTCACCTGAAAACTGGTCGTACCGGAAGTGTCCGGCGAACTTGCCAGGCTTCCCGTCGGCGGCGTGAGGTCGAGGCGCAGCGTGTCCACCGCCTGGGTTTTATTTCCGGCGCTGTCGGAGAGGGTGATGATCAATTCGCCGGCGCCCGTGGGACGACTGGTCAGGGCAAGAGCAAAAACCCGGCGCACGCCGACGCCGCTGCCCGGCTCCATCCTGACAATATCGTATTTCCAGTCTTTGCTGAAGAGGTGCAGGCTGTCGGCAAATTGTTCGTGGTAGGCGACTTGAAAATAGGCGCTGTCCGTCTTTTCAGGATTGTACCAGTCGCCGCCATAGCCCGGATTGAGAAAAGCGGTTTCGACGATTTTAGGCGGCTTGTCGTCGAAACGCAACAACACGCTGTCGGCGTTGTTGAAATCGACGTTGCCCTTCTCATCGATGAGCCAGAGATACAACCACTGCTTGCCGGTTTCCGTCATGCGTACGGGCATCGAGCCTTCCGCCGGTCCGGAGCCGGTGGTGTCGGTATTGGAAACCGGCGGCGCGCCGAGCTTCCAGTAGCTGGCGACCACGCCGCTCTCGTCTTCCGGCTTGCGCCAGGTGATGTTGAAATCTGCGTTCGCCGTCCACGGGCTCGCCGGTCGAGCGCCGTTCGCCTTTAAATCAATGGGCGGCGGCGGCGGTTCTTTGTCATTCGCCGCCAAATCGACCAGCGTCGTCGCCTCGCCCGAGACAGACCTTTCTTCCGACAACCCGACAAAATCCTTGGCCACGGACTCGAAAGTATATTCAAACCCGTCCTGTCCTGTAAAGACCTCGCTGCCGACGCTGTCCGTGGTAAACCAAAGCTGCCACGGGCCGTCGTTCACTTTGAAGTAAAGATCATAACCGGCGACGCCGCTGCCCGAACCGTCGTCCCCGGGGCTCCAACTCACCAGAAATGTTTCGGAGGCGCTGATCGCCGGCGAGCTGGCCAGCGAATTTCTCGGCGGCTGCCCGTCGAGCCCCATGGGCATGCTTTTGGACGATTTGTTGTCGGCCGAATCTATGATCGTCGTTTTCAGTGTATAGACGCGATCGGCCGGGTTTTGGATGGAAAAGCCGAACAGCGTGGCGACGTTCTCCCCCGTCGCCAGATCGGCGCCGGTGTTGATCAGACTGTCGCTCAGGCCGTCCGTGGTGAGAACGCCTTTTTGCGCATTTATCTCCGTATAAGTAACTTCGGTGTTGAAATACTTGTCCGTTTGGGAATTGAACCAGGGGACGCCGTCGACAAGCACAGGCACGAGATAGCCGCCCTTGACGCTCATGCTGTGAATGATCGGCAGTGTAGAGTCGCGGCGCAGATCGACGGCGGCGGCGTTGCGATAATCGAGGTTGCCGGCGCTGTCCGACAGCCACACGTAAAATGGCGTCACGCCGTCGCGGTCGACGACGACCTCGGCCGGTCCCATTGGAGCGCCGCTGTCATCGAAATCATCATTGGATGTCGGCGCCGCGCCAAGCTTCCAAAAACTGTTTTTGACGCCGCTTTCATCCGCCGGCAGATCCCAGCGAATGGTGAAATTTCCGCTCTTTTGCCAGGGGCTTGGATTGTCGCCGTTGGCGCGCACATTCAGCGGCGGCGGAGGAGGCGTCTTGTCGTTGGCATATTTGTTCACAAAAACGCCGGTTTCGGCGACGTCGTTGAAAGGCTCGACAAACCCGACCTTATCGAAGGCCGAGGCTTCAAATTCATAATAGCTGTTGTGTTCGCCGGAAAACAGGGAATCGCTTTTATTGGTC
>JAJRST010000493.1 GCA_024278645.1 bacterium
CTTTTTTTTGTGGGGAAAATAAACTCTCACATCCGGATGCATGGTATAGAGCCGGTATTGCTCCCCATCCCACACCAGGATGCCGCTGGATTTATTTCCGGCGACGATGGGGGTGTTCGGGTATTTTTTCCAGTGAATTAAATCCTCGGACATGGCCACATTGGTCGTCCAGTCGCGCCAGGGGTCGAAAGCGGAGGCGTGGTAAAAGCCATAGTAGCGTCCTTTGTATTTGATGACCTGGTTCATGGCCACGGCGTGTTGGTCGTACTCTTCCGGCCCCATTTTGATCACCGGTTCGTCGCGGACGTTCGTCCAGACTTTCAGGTCTTTCGAAACAGCCAGCCAGATGCCGAGATCGTTGCGCTCGTAAAAAAGATGCCATATCCCATCTTCGAGCCATACCGTGGGCGTGCCGTAGGGGCCCTCGCTGATCGGTTCGCCGTTGCTCTGCCGGATGTCCAAATCGCCGATATTTTGCCAGTGGATGCCGTCCTCCGAAGTCAGCAGGTGCGCGATGTCGTTTCTGCCTTCGGCGAACATGTAATAGAGGCCGTCGTGTTTAATCACCTGCATGTCTTCCACCCACTCGTCCGTGACCAGGGGATTGCCGGGCCAGCGCGTCCAGTGCAGACCGTCGTCGGAGGTCGCCAGAGCGAGAAAACGATTGTCGGATCGCTCTTCATTATAGCCGGTGTACCACATTCGATAGGCGCCGTCCTCGTAAAGAATGTAGCCGCGTTCGCGAATGTTTTTGTCCCAGGTGTCCCCGCCGGTTCCGGCGAACACCGGGTTGTTTTGGTATGGCGTGAATAAAGTCATTTCGGGTGGGAACTCTGCGTTCTTGTCGGCGATATTGGTGCATGAAAAGAAAAACAAAGCGACGACGAGCAGCGACATGCAAAGCGGCGGCGTCATTTTCATTTGTGACCTCCTGTTTTAAAGAATCAGACGAAAATCGCGTTGTACGGTTTCTTGCAGGTCGACCGTCAACTGACCATCCTCGGCTGCAAGAAACAACCTGAACCTTGGCAGCGGTTTGGGCGCCGGACCGGACATGTTGATGCCATTTTCATCGTAGCGCGAGCCGTGACATGGGCAGTCAAATTCAACAGACGCCGGCGCCTCATTTGTAACGTCCTTGTGGATTTCGTTCACCGTGCATCCGAGATGCGTGCAAATCGTCGACATGGCGTAAAAAGTATGGTCACGGCGAAAGATGAACACCGGCGCATTTTCGACGAGCGTGACGCCCTGCGAATAAATTTGTGGCGGCCCAAGCTTGATCACATGCGGCGGTTTGACCAGGCCGTTCGGCATCATAAAACGGATGATCGCCGCAAACTGCGCCGCTATCGCTGCTAAAAAAGTGTAAAAGCCGAACCACTTTAAAAAACTGCGTCGCGATCTGTTTTCCTGCTTTTCCAATGTTTATTTTTCCTGACCGTAAATCTTTTATCGTTTCATTCGCGCCATTCGTGTCAATTCGTGTAATTCGTGTAATTAGTGGTCGCTTTCATCATGACAAACATGACAGCTATGCGAATCCTGCTTCTCCGGGTTTTGCTCGCATGAAGAACCATAAGCCAGGGGCAGGGGAAACACCCGTCCATCCAGCTTGGAAAGCTGCTCCCAGCGACCGTTGCGTTTATACACGGTGGGCAGCCATGTGCCTTTGGCCGTCACCGCCACGGTATCGCCGACCTGCGGTTCATAATTCGGATTGTACCCGGCGATAAAGACGTCTCGTTGCTCCGCCGAGCGGATGATTCGCTCTTCCGGCGGTTCCACGACTGTACCGTGACAGGTGCGGCACTCTATTTCCACCGCCGATTTCTTGTCGGGATAAATAAAGCCGCCGCCCATGACTTCATTGTGAGTATGACAGTCGATGCACTCCAGACTCACCTCACACTTGGAAAACTGCGCCATTGGAATGTAATACTCTTTGAGGCGTCGACGTTGTCGCGATAAAAAGCCGAGGCTGTCCGGGTGCAGATCGTCGCGGTCGATGAAGCGCATCTGCTTCATGGAATAAATGCCGCGATTGTGACAATGGTTGCATTGCGTAAACGGAATCGCCGTGGTCAGTTGATGCACCCTGCCATGTCCGGTCTCGTTTTTGTTGATGGTTGCGTCGGCGCCTTTGTAACGGCCGTCATTGTCGTAAAGATAGTGGCAGGCGGCGCAGCCGCTCGCGCGATAAAAATATGGCTTTTGCGCGGCCGCGGTGTTCAAATGACAGCCGCTCGTCAGGCAGCTTTTGACAAATTTGGCCTCCGTGGCGTTGACCTGCCCGTTTATCGAATCCATTCGAATTTTATGAAAAATGCTTTTCAGCGACTTTGGAAAGTCCGGCGACGGCACCGAGTCGCTCATCACATCGCTTGCGCCGTAAATGGGATGCGGCGTTTTTTGCATGCCAAAAGTAAAGCGTGTGTGTGCAATGGCCCCGGCGGTTGTGGCCTGCAGGCTGCGCTGCACGCGGTCGACCATGTTTTGCCACCTGTGCGCCATGCCGTTATGACAGGCCTCGCCGCCCTGCCCGCTGCCGCAGCTTTGCGCCACTGTGCTAAAGTCCGACGGGTTGCGGCGCAGTGTTTTATGAGCCAGGTTTTTGTCAAGGGTTTCGCCTTGGCCGCCGTGACAAATAATGCAGCCAAAAGCATCCACAGGATGCGACGGACTGATCTCCTCAATGCCGATGTGACAGGTGGTGCATAACTCCGGCTTGCCGGTCAGCGTCGGTACGACCGATATGATTTCCATCTTGGCGTTCTGCGCGCTCTGCTGCTGATAATAAAGCTTTTGCCAGCGCGCCCATTCGGGATGAGCATTCCTCCAAAAGACCAGCAACGTAGCCAGTAAAAAAGCGAGTGACAATCCGACAATGATGCTTTGATTTTTTTTCATTTCATCGCCCCTGTTTTGTTCAACCAGATCAAACAAACCACCTTTCAGCAACCGACAGAATGAGAATGACGGCAAGCGACAGAATGAACGGGCGCCAATAGCGTCGCCTGGCCGCCGGCGCCCATTGACCGATGGCTTGATGCCGGCTGTCAATATAAGGCAGAATGATCCAAAATGCGAGCACCCCCGCCGGTATGTAAACGCCGGCGAGGACCGGTGACATGTAGCGCAACAGAAATTGAATCCATAGAAAAATCCACGGTGCGTTTACAGAGTCGATGATCATCGGTTCTTCCGCGGATATGCCAAGGTAGGGATCAAAGCCGATGGACAGCAATATCAGCAAAACACTGATGATGAGGAAGAACTTTGCTTCCGTAAGCATGAGAGCGTCGCGGCTGATGAATGTCCCCGTCTTTTCGACCCCGGAGATGCCGCCGTCCTTGCGAATACGCCAGAAATGATAAAGCATGATGAAAAAAGCGATAAACGGCAAAGCAAAAATATGCCAGGTGTAAAGCCGCAGCAGGGTGACGTTGCTTACTTGAGCGCCGCCGACAACCAGGGCGTAAAGCGCCTCGCCGACGAGGGGGACGGCTTTTAATAAATGCACAGCGACGACCAAAGCCCAGTGCGATTCCTGATCCCAGCGCAGGGGAAAGCCGCTGAAATCCATGAGCAC
>JAJRST010000042.1 GCA_024278645.1 bacterium
CAAAAGGCAAAGGTCGTCAAATCCCGAAAACCGCTGTCGGGCGACATCGTGCTGATTTCTCCCCAGGGCGATAAGCTGGCCGTAAAAGACGCCGTGCGTTTGTCCGGGCCGGAATTCACTATTCATAACGTGCAGGTGGGCGAGGGCTATCACTGGTCGCGAAAGGAAACGCGCACCTATCGCGGCGAGCTGGAGTTTCGCATCGACAGAAACGGCAGGCTCGTGGCCATCAATGTGCTGCCGTTGCAGGATTATATCAAAGGCGTATTGCCCGGCGAAATGTCGGCCACTTTTCCGTCCGAGGCTCTGAAAGCGCAGGCCATTGCCGCGCACACATTTTTTCTGTTCAATTTTGGCCGCGTGCACGCCGACGATCCCTTTGACGCTTGCGCCAACGTCCATTGTCAGGTGTTTGTCGGCACGACGCAAGAGCATGAGAAAATCGTAAAAGCGGTGCGCGAAACTCGCGGGGTGGTTCTGCAATACGACGGCAAGTTGTGCACGACGCCGTTTTCCGCACTGTGCGGCGGTCATACCGAAAATTCGGAAAACGTCTGGCAGGGCGACCCGCAGCCACATTTACGCGGCGTTTTCGATCTCGCGCACGCCGAGCAAGTGGCGAAAAAGTTCGACCTTTCCAGGGAGGCGAATGTTCGCAAGTGGATCGAGTCGCTTCCGAACGTCTATTGCGACGTGGAGAAAAACGGCGACCCCGACTTTGCCGCTTATGCTAAAAAATTCTTTCGCTGGCGGGTTCGATTCACGCGCCAGGAGCTGGAGCAAAATATTCGCAAATATACCGGAAAGGATTTCGGCGCCCTCGTCGGGCTCGAAGCGACGTCGCGCGGCGTTTCCGGACGCATTATTCAACTGCGCGTCATTGGGACAAAAGAGACGTTTACCATCGGCAAGGAGCTGCGCATTCGCAAGGCCCTGTCGCCAAAAACGTTGTACAGCGCCTGTTTTGTCGTCGATAAAGATGGCGACGAATTTATCATAAAAGGCGCCGGCTGGGGACACGGCGTCGGTTTATGCCAGATCGGCGCGGCGATCATGGCGGAAAAGGGCGCCGACGCTAAAACAATTTTGAGGCATTATTACAAGGGGACAAAAATTAAGCGGTTGTACTAGACATAATGCCAGCAAAAACAGGATGCCGAGCATGAGGCATTTAAGTCGAGAAAAAACAATCCATCGCTTGATACAACGAATTTCGGACTTGATGACGATGATGATTTTCCGTTTTAAATTTTATTCTGGATAACGTTCTTGAGGCAAAAACCCGCACACTTGCTCTTTATCTTCATCGACGGCCTCGGCATAGGCGAAGATAATCCCGATACAAATCCATGCACGCAATCGCCGCTTTTTTTTCGATTTTTTTCAGACGATGCTCTGCCTCGACGAATCGAGCCGGGCGTCGCCCTGGGACTCGACGCCACGCTGCAGACGCCCGGGCTGCCGCAAAGCGCCACGGGGCAGACGGCGCTGCTCACCGGCGTCAACGCCTCTAAATTGCTCGGACGGCATTTAAACGGCTTTCCAAACGCCAAACTGCGAGAGGTCATTTTTGAACGCTCCATCCTCAAATGGTTCGCCGACAAAGGACTGTCGGCCGCTTTTTTGAATACGTTTCGACCGCCGTTTTTCGATTACAATCCCTACGACATTCTGAAATTCCTCTCGGTCACCAGCATCGCCAACCTTGCCGCGGGTCTCCAATTCTTTGGCCTCGATGATTTGAAGGCAGAGCGATCCGTGCACCAGGACATCACCGGCCACGCCTTGCGGGAAAGAGGATTCGACATCCCCCTTTTTTCGCCGCAAAAGGCCGGCGAAATCATTGGCCGTCAATCGCAAAAGCATCATTTTTCCCTGTTCGAGTATTTTCAAACGGACAAGGCCGGCCATTCGCAAAATATGCAACGCGCCGCGGAGGTGCTCGTCATCGTCGAGGAGTTTCTTGCCTCTGTGTTGCAAAACGTCGACCTGCAAAAGACGCTGGTGCTGCTCACCAGCGATCATGGAAACATCGAAGACCTCTCCTTTCGCGGCCACACCCGCAATCCGGCGATGACGCTGCTGTTCGGCTGCGGGGCCGAGGCCGCGGCGCCGCAATTGCGTACCATCCTTGATATTTATCCCACTATTCAATCATTCTTTGAATAAATACAATCGCCCCTTTGTTAAAAAAGTAGAGCTGATCGGTGCTGCATCGAATGCATTGCTTTTTCATCTCCCGGGGACTCTACCAGCAATCAGCTTTTTCCGTTTTAAGCTTGTTATTTTGAATGCCACGAGTTTTTCACCCCAAACCGGAGGAGGCCATGAAAAAATTCCAAGTCTGTCTCTCATTTATACTTTTTCTGATGATCTTTTTTTCATGCACGACAAAGAACCAGCTTGATGTATGCGGGACCTGGCGCATGGTCGAGGGCGTCTACATTGGCCCCGATTTCAAGGTGACCACCAACGCTGAAAACAGGATATGCTACAAGATTTTGAGCGGCGATCATTTTGCAGTCGTCGAAATGTACGCCTACAACCCGGACTCGATGTTTTTTGCGGCCGTGGGTTCCTACACGATCGAGGACTCGACCTACACCGAAATATACGAAGCCTCCAATGTGCCGACAAAAATCGGCGAAAAAATGGTATTTCACTCTGTCATTGAAAATAAGACGTGGAAAATAAGTCTGAAAAAGGACGATCTTCATCTCGAGGAGACCTGGGTGTGCGTGAAAGCCATGCCCGGCAAATTGGAGTTATAACCCCAACCACTTTGACAATTTGATCGGATGAGCAAAGTCGAGGCATGTCTGGCTGAGCGAAGTCGAAGCGAATGTCACGCCAAGCAAAGTCGAGGGATGTCACGCCGAGCGGAGTCGAGGCGCGCCCCCCTCGGAAGCGAGGCAAGAAGTTGAAACGAAAAACATCACCGCCGCCGGAGATCGCTTCAAGCGGCCCCCGGCGAGTCGACTCCCTCTCATTGAAACGGGAATGAACAGCGATTGAGGGATTTCCCCTCGCCAAAGGGCCGCTTTCGCGATGACTTTACGGCCGAGCAAAGTCGAAGCCCCCCAAGGTTATTTCTCCACTCCTTTGCATTATATTCTCTCTTTGCGCATTTTATTTCCTTGCAAAAGCATCTTTAATTTCGTATACTTG
>JAJRST010000494.1 GCA_024278645.1 bacterium
CGGCGCTCGATCATAAAGCCAAGGTTGTTCAGTTCGGATTGCGTCTGCCAGGCAAGCAATACGTTGCCGTCCCGCTCGACGGCGCTAAAGGAGCTCAATTCCACGGGCAAGGCCAGGTCGTCGATATTGTCGTAAATATATGCGGCGCCCTGTGCTTCCTTTCCGGCGATGGAGTTATAGGGCGCGCCGACGACGGTCATCTCTTTTGAAATGGAAACGGCGGCGCCGAATTGGTTGCCAGCCGCGGCGTCGCCGGCGGAAGTTTTTGTCTTTTGCGTCCACCCTTCCGCGCTGAGCAGAAAGGAATAGACGGCGCCCGAATTCTCGCCCAGCCCGTCGACGCCGGGCGCGCCGACGACAAGGTAGTTTCCGGAAAGGGAGACGGACGAACCAAAATAATCGCCGGAATCCGCATCAAGCGCGGTCAGCTTTATATCTTCAATCCAGCCATCCAGTTCGTCATTACGATAAACATAGACCGAGCCTGTGTCAAAATCGAGGACGTCGTCCATATTGGCGCCGACGACGGCATAGTCGCCGTCCATGTCCACGGCATGGCCGAACCGGTTGTTCGCCGTGGCGTCCTGGGGGGAAAGCTTTATCGTCTGCAGCCATTCGCCGTCGACGCGATTGAAAATATAGGCAGAGCCGACGCCGCCGCCCTTTGGGTTGATATTAAAAAGGTCGCCTCCGGGCGCGCCAACAATCAACGTACTGTCATACAAAGCCACGGCATAGCCAAAGCTGTCCATCATGCGGCTGTCGCTCGGCATGATGGTCGCGTCCAGCGTCCATTCCATGCCCTGTCTTTTATAAACGTAAACCTTGCCGGCCAGGGTGACGCCTCCAAAAGGGGCGCCGATGGCCGCATAGTTGTCCGAGATGGCGACGGCGGCGCCAAAATCGTCGCTTTCATAGGGCGCCGAGATCAAACGCGCCACTTGCACCCAGCCTGAAATATCGCGATGAAAAATATAGACAACGCCGCCATTGGGATTGAGGGCGCAGTCGCCCCGGGCGCCGATGATCGCCAAATCGTTGTGAAAAGAAACGGAACGCCCGAACATATCAAACGGCTCCGCGTCGTCCGCCTCGATCTTTGCCGTCTCTTGCCACAGAGAACTATCCGCATTGAATTGGTAATGATACACCGCGCCTCGATTGTCGCCGTCGGAGCAATTGCCGGGCGCGCCGATAAGCACCTCGTCGTTCCATATCGACAAGGAAAGACCAAAATTATTGTGCGCATTTCCGTCGCTCGCCGTGATTTTTGTCTCGGAAGAAGTCGATCTTTGAACGAGTGAGAAAATTAACAGCGCGCAAACAATAAAAGTATAATTGGCTTTCATAGTGGTAAAGCATCCTGAAATCATCGTTTCTCACCATAAAGGATTGACTATATAAAGCGCTTTGCAAACGATGCTGTGGATAGAAAGCGGTCTCTCTGGTGCGCCGTTGAACCCTGTTGTGAAGCAGCCTCAAATTTTGCAGCGTTGGTTCTTAAAATTTAATATACGGCAATCCCCTGTCTTTACAGAAAATTAATATACTTTCATTTAACATAAATGAGCTTTTTGGTATTCCGAAATCCGCTATCCGTACTCAACCGGTAGAAATAAATGCCGGCGGCAAAGCGACTCGCGTCCCAGCTCAATTTATGTCGTCCGGCCGATAGTCTCTTTGACAGAATCGTCTCCACTTCTCGTCCGCGTACGTCAAATATTGTCAGCGTCACAAAAGAAGAGTGCGGCAAGCTAAAGGCGATCACCGTTTTCGAATTAAACGGATTCGGATAATTTTGCCGCAGCACAATGTGCCCCGGCGTCTTTTGTCCTTGATCAACAGAGGTCGTCGCCTTGTCGTCCTTGCCCGGAGAGCCGTGCACCCATCGGGAGGCCTGCCAATAGGCCGGATCGTTGGGATCGCCAGTGGGATCGAGCTGCACCGGAACCAGCGATTTGCCGAGACTGTCCGGCTCCTCAGGCCAGGGCGCCTTGTCATTGTAGCGCACCCAAAAAATGGTGTCGCCGACGGCGTTGACCAGAACCAGCTTTTCGCCGCTGTTATCCAGTTGACCGCCAAACTCGTCAAACGGCGAAAAGGAGTAGCGTTCCTCAAAACGCTGTGAATTTGACGCCAGCACCAGAAAGGCGCCGGGGGAAAGCATTGTCCCGGCCGGAAAAGAGTACTGCACGCCCTTGATGAACGACGCCAGTCCCAAATCGACCGAAGCGGAGCCGATATTTTTCAATTCGAGAAACTCGTACTCGCCGCCCTTGACCTCGCCTTGCGGCAACGGCTTGTATAATATTTCGGTGATTTTAACGTTGCTCACATCGTCGGCGACGTAAAAAGTCATGCTGTGCAAGGCGCTCCAGGAACCGCCATGCTTTATACGGGCCTTGACCACAGTGGTGGCGTGAATGGTCACCTGGCCGCCGTCGCCGGCGTCCCTGGCGACGGGCATGACGCCGCCGCCCACCTGGCGCGGATCGCTGCCGTCCAGCGTGTACTTTATTGTTCCGGCGCCGTTATTCGTATTTTCGATATCCAAAGTATAGCCGGCGCTTACTGTGATAATATCCTCGGTCAACGGTCTGCCGCCGGATGTAAAAACGGGCGGTTTGATGTCCGGGTACAAGCCTTCGTCAATGTATTGCTCCAAGACGATGTCCCATCGCTCATCAAAATAGTTGTCGGCGATGTCCGTCACCGCCGGCAGCCAGGCGTTGTTTTTCGAAAGCGTCATATTGCCCCAGCGCGCGGATTCGGCGATGATCGCCATGTCAATCATGTCCGCTCGCTGCATGAAAAGGGCCGACGCCCGCGACGGTGTGAGAATACCGTTGTTAAAGTAGTGCTTGTAGACATGATCGGCAAAACGCAGTCGATACTCCCTGTTTTCCGTAAGCTTGTAATGCAGCCACTGTGGATGAAATTTTTCGGCGCTGTTGACCACCATCTGGTACTCGCCCGTCAAATTGCCGATGTTCACGCGATTCTCTTCAATGCCGTCGCCCGGCCCTATGCTCTCGAACA
>JAJRST010000043.1 GCA_024278645.1 bacterium
CAGCGGTTGCTGTAGACGTCGTTAAAATTGTTCAACGAAATGCGAAAAAAGGCGGCGTCTCCGCCAAAATAAACTCTCGGCTGGGATGCCGGTTTATAATAATCATCGGCCCACTGGGCTTGTAATGCCAGGGGTAAAAAAGCAATCAGCGTCCACAGAATATTTTTCATGCTAATCCTGAATGTCTGTTGATTCGGCGGTTTCGCCACGGAAACCAAATGTAGTTGAAAATAATCACCGAAATAAAGATGCCAAAGATATTTGCCGATCCGTCCCAAACATCCGCAACTCTGCCGGGTATCACCCCTTGCATGGCCTCATCAAAAACAGCAAACAAAGAACAATATACTATTGTTACTTTAACCGCTTTTGGCAGTCGATTTATTTCATTTTTACTAAAAGCGCGGGCAGTTAAAAAGCCCAGCAAGGCAAACGCCAGGACGTGCGCGACCTTGTCTTTATAATCGATGCCGATATCCGGGATTTCAATTTTGGGCCACCAGGTTAAAAAAAGCAACACAGCGGCCCATAAAAATGCAGGCAACTCCCATTTGGCAAAACTCAAGAGTCGCCCCTCTGCAAAAGCTTAAAAGCGCGCGGCGTCTGTTTTAAAATGTCTCCCGCCGTCATGCCGAGCTGGCCATATTCTTCTGCGGCCAGGTCGCCGGCCAGGCCGTGGACATAGACGGCGGCGACGGCGGCATGATCGACTGACATCCCCTGCCCCAACAATGCGGCGACAATGCCGGTCAACACGTCGCCGGAGCCGCCGGTGGCCATGCCGGCGTTGCCGGTGGAATTTATATAAATGCGGCCGTCAGGCGTCGCCGTTATACTCGGCCCGCCCTTGAGAACAATGACGCACTCCCACTTTTGTGCATATTCACGCGCCGCCTCGATGCGGTTGACGACAATCCCGCCGGCGGGCAAACCCGTCAAGCGGGCGAGTTCTCCCGGATGCGGCGTAAGCACAAGATCGCCGGCATAGCTTTTGAACAGCTCGGTTTTTCCGGCGCAGATGTTCAGCCCGTCGGCGTCGAGAACAAGCGGTTTGTCGAGAATCTTGAAAAGTTCCTGAACCAGGGCCGCTGTCTGCAACGCCTGACCAATGCCGGGACCGATGGCGATGACGTCCTTGCCTTCGATATTGGCGAGCAGCGGGTTCAGGTTCTTCATGGTAAAATAACCGGCGTCATTGTCTTCAACGGGCTGGGTGATCACTTCCGTGAGCTTGTTTTCAAAAATGGCGTTCAGACTTTTGGGCGCCGCCAGGTAACACAATCCGGCGCCGCTGCGTAGAGCGGCCTCGCTGGCCAGGGCCGCCGCCCCGGTGAACCCGGCGGAGCCGGCCACGACCTGCACCATGCCCACTTTATTTTTATGTGCGTCGGGCGAGCGCTGCGGTAAAATACTTTTGACGAATGATTCGTCGACCAGCCAGACGTTTGAACCGCGCTTGTCAAACACCATTGGCGGCATACTGATGTCGACGATTTCAAGACGGCCCGTATATTCACGGCCCGGGGAGAAGAGCAGTCCTCGCTTTGGCGCCGCCATGGTCGCCGTCACTGTGGCGCAAACGGCGGGGCCGGCGACCTGACCGGTGTCCGCGTTGACGCCGGAGGGAATATCCACAGCCAGAACCGGGCATCCTGAATCGTTGATGTGTTCTGCCGTGCGCGCGTACAACCCTTTCAGGGCGCCTTTGACGCCGGTGCCAAGCATGGCGTCAACGACCAGGTCCGGCGCCTCGTCGCCGTAAACAGGTTCTTGAATAAATTCCGGCTGTTGTCCAATGCTTTGCAAAATGTCGAGATTGATGAGCGCGTCGCCTTTGATTTTATCGGCGGCGGCTAGTACAAAAGTGCGCACCCGCACGCCATGATTCAACAAATGCCTGGCGACCACATAGCCGTCGCCGCCGTTGTTGCCGGGCCCGCAAAAGATATGCACGAGCTTGTCTTGCGGCTGCCGCAACATCCGGCGGGCAATATCGGCAATGCCGCGCCCGGCATTTTCCATTAATATGACGCCGGGAATATTCAATTTATTGATGGCGTAGCTGTCAACGCCGGCCATTTCACTTGCTGTAAACACCATTCTCATTGTTCAAACATCCTTTTTTTCCAAAACGATCATTGCCATGGCAGAACTTTTACTGTGCGATATACTCACATGAATTATGAAATCCTCTTCGAGGCGAGCCAGTTTGCCCAGGAACTGCAATTGCGGCCGCCCGGACAGCTCGTTGACGACCTGCACATCCATCCATCCGGCGCCCGTCTGGATGGCCGGCGGCAAAGCTTTGTACACCGCTTCCTTGACGGCAAAACGAGCGGCGACCGATGCGGTCCGTCCGGCTTTTGAGCGACAATAGTCATACTCCAAAGGGGTCAATATTTTTTTTAAAAATACGTCGCCCCAACGGTGTATCGCTTTTTCAATGCGATCGATATCGACAATATCGACGCCGATGGCTTGAATCATAAGAGGGTTCCGCCTGATTTCGCTAAATCCAGTTGAAACAATAATCAAGATAATATATGCTTCTTTTTAATGCAACAACTTTTGCTTGATTGTTAAACGATTTTACACTAATTTTAAATTCATAAAAAATCTGAAATTCTATGACCCCGGATATATCCCAACTTATCGACGACGCCTTAAAAGGCGACCAGAAAGCGTTCTCGGCGATCGTTAGCCGTTACCGTGAGCAAATTTACCATTTTATCTATAAAATGGTAAAGAATAGTGCACAGGCCGAAGACCTGACCCAGGAAACGTTTATCAAGGCGTTTCGGGCGCTTGCTTCGTTTAATTCCAATTATGCTTTTTCGACGTGGCTGTACAAAATCGCCGCCAACAATTGCATCGACTATTTCCGCAAGCGAAAGCTGGCGACCACCTCCATAGACACGCCGATTCAGGCAAAAGACGGCGAGCTGCATCGCGATTTTCCTGATCATGAGCAGGGCCCCGAATCTCAGTTGATCTCGAAGGAGCGGACAAATCAAATTCAACTTGCTATTGATTACCTTCCCGAGAAATACAAGCGAGCCATAATCCTCAGACACAGCCAGGACAAGTCCTACGAAGAAATTGCCGAAGAGCTGCACCTGCCGCTGGGCACAGTCAAGGTTCGAATTTTCAGAGCACGCGAGATGCTAAAGAGCAAATTAAAAGATCAATTGCGGCAGCGATAAGTTTGAAATAAATCTGAAAAGCCGGTAGTCCTTTATAACATGGTGTAATAATTGCAGGTTTTGACTCTTGTAATTTGCCGGAGAATCACAATTAAAAAACGTGGACAATCAACTGATGGCGACAATTCGACAAATGCGCCAGAACGACCTGCAGCAAGTGAACGGCATCATCTCTCGCGCTTTCACCCAGGGCCGCATTGACGATGGTTATGCCTATACCAAAGTGCCTATGTGTCAACCCGGTTTTATCGAGATGTACTATGCCCAGGGGCCGCAAGGATGTTTTGTTGTGGAAGAGACGGGACAAATCCGGGGCGCCGCTTTTTGTCACCTGTGGGGCAGAACCGGCTGGATCGGCCCCCTGGCCATTGTACCGGAAAAGCATCATCTCGGCATCGGCAAAAAACTCGCTTCACATGCGGCGCAGTATCTCAAAAGCGTCGGCTGCACGACAATCGGACTGGAGACCAATCCCCGCAGCAATCGCAACCTCGGCTTTTACGGTAAAATCGGTTTTGTCCCCTCTTTGCTTTCCATTGATATGATAAGGCCTGTTTCCGCACTGGCGGTCGAAGAAAACGTCTCGCCGCATTCGATCATTTTTTATTCGCGGCTCTCCAATGCCGAAAAGGAAGAGTTCCATTTGCATGTGTGGAGTCTGACGCAGGCGGCTGCGCCGGGCGTCGATTATACAAACCTCATCAAATTGTATGACAAATATCGCCAGGGGGAAACGCTTCTTTTTATGCGCAAGAACACCCCCATTGCCGTGGCCATTTTGCAGACAAAACCAAGCCTGGTTGACGAACAAAACGCGCTCATGCGCATCGTCGTCTTTATCGCTCACGCAAAGACCCCGGATGTCTACTTTCCCTATTTTCTGGCGGATTTTCTCATATTTGCACGCGACAACAAGCTGGACCGGATTCTCGTTCGGGTTCCCATGTACTCCCATCGCGCTTTTAAGATGCTTTTGAACAACAACTATCGCGTCGCCAACAGCGATCTTCGCATGACGCTCGAAGGCTATCCCGAAAAAAACAACCCTAAAGTAATTCACCTGAATCGTTGGGTATAGCAACAGATTTCACCATGCAGGACAGTACAACAAACGACGCGGCGCTTCTCAAAGTCATTTCGGCAAGCCGAATAACGGATATGGTCGCCACCGACCCCGGAAGCCTCGCCGCGCGGCTGCAGGAAAAAGCGCCGCCCAAAACGACGCACACTGTTGTGTTGTGGACTAAAAACCCTCACAACATCCTTTGTGAAGAATCGCTGCGTACGCAGCTCACAGCATACAAGCAGCTCTTTTTGCATTTAAGCATCACCGGCCTGGGTGGAACCGCGCTGGAGCCGCGCGTGCCCAAGCCCGAAACAGTGCTTCAAATGTTGCCGGCGCTCATTGATTTTATCGGCGGCGCGGCGCGAATTAAAATACGTTTCGATCCCGTGGTGCATTTTCAAATGCCGGACGGCGCCCGGGTCTGCAACCTCGACTATTTTGACGAGCTGGCGCCGATTCTCGCCGACCACGACATCAAAAATGTGACGACGAGCTGGGTGCACATTTACGGCAAGGTAAGTCGACGCCTGCAAAAGCTGGGGATAGGCGTCATCGATATTTCAGACGAAAAACGACGTCGGGAGCAAGAGTGGCTGCAACAGCGCGCCCGGGCATACGGCCTGGCGCTGCA
>JAJRST010000044.1 GCA_024278645.1 bacterium
TCCATCTCCTCCGGCCGTTTGCAGTTTAACGGCATGGTCAATTACCTGTACGATGGCGGCGTCGCTATCGTCACCGGGTTGGAGATGCCGTTTACCGCGGACGTCTCGGTTATCGACACTGTTGTTACGGCTAATGCTACGCAGCTTTATCTGGAAGAAGACAAGACCATGAACGGCGTCATGATGCTTGACCCCACGGGACTGTTGAATCTGAACGGCCATATTCTCACCCTGATTTCGACAGCTAATCGTGATCACCTTAATGGCAGCGACATTGTGAACGGCTTGATGGTCTTTAATATCATGGGAACGCATATTGTCAACCTGGTTGATCCTCTTGGCGCTCTCCCGGACATTACAGTCAATTCTCCCAACAATCCCGGCGGCGAGTTGCTGCTCATTGAAACTGCGGGACAGGTTGGCATACTGACGGCGAACGGCACATCAGGCATTACCGTACAAAACGCCGGTGACGCCGTCGCGCCTATTGCCGGCGTCGTCAACAACGGCAGCGGCGTCATCGATTTGCGAAAATCAGGACCCATCTCTCTCGCGCCGACCGGCGACCTGAAGGCATTGAATGGTCTGATTGTTTTCAGCCATACAAACGGCGCCCCGGGGCCGGATTCGCTTGGCAACGTTTTGGTTAACGGCGGTACGGTCATGTTTGCCACGACCGATGAGGATGTCGTCATTCGCGGCGACGGCGATTTCTTTAGCGGAACATGGTTTATGCAAAGCGCATCGCCTGCGCCGCGCGTCTTGCAGTTGGCCGGCGCCGGATACCGATTTGGGCAGCCTAATTTGAATGTGGATTTCTCCACCTCGGCGCCCGAGTCTTTCGCACCCGGCACGGCGCCCGTTCACATGCTGGTGTCTCCGCTTGGGTCGGTCACCCAGCAGACGATCAACGGCAACAAACCGGGATCGATTTGGCACGGAACGTTCGAGATCAGCAATGGCGTCGGCGCACCGCCGGCGGTTCGTTTTGTCAACGGCCATTTGCGAATTCTTAACGACACCATTTTCGGCGACGGCTTTGTGCAAACCGATAATTGCATCGTTTCGATCGGCAACGAAATTCCGCCCTACGGCAGCGGTGATTTTATCAATATCAGCGGTTTTACGGCCGTAAACGGCGGCTATATTGCCATGAACGGCCAGGCGCCGCAGACGATTGACGGCCCCGGCGATTTTGGCGGCATTCAAACGAATAATGCCGCGAATGTTATTGTTGGCGGTCCTATAACATGCGTGGAATCGTTTTTCCTCAGCAAAGGCGTAGTTGTAAACTCTCCTGATATTCGATTTCTCAATGCGACGACGCCGCCGCACATCGTAAGAACGAATGGAATGTTTGACGCCCCGCCGTTTTTTGCATCACTCGTTGATGTGGAATATGGCAGCAATGAAAAAGATGTCGGCTGGGAGCTGCCCCAGGGGCCGCAAATTGACCAATTGAACGATCTGCTCATCAAGACGCAGAACAACACCATTTGCGCCAATGGCTATGGCTGGATAAATCTTGACGTTGACGCCAATGTTCACGGCAACCTTGTCATTGACCAAAATCAGGCGCTCATTCTCCAGGATGGCATTACTCTGGGTATTTTCGGAGATTCCTTGAATATTGATGGGCACCTTGTCACCGTCAAAACAGGTCAACTCATGCTTGGCAGTCTCACGGGAACGACTATCATTACCGATAACTTTTTACCAAGCATCGTGGTCGCCGACCAATCGTTGGGCAATAAGATCACCGCGCGCGGCATTGTTGACAGCGTTCAGTGGGGTACGCCCGATATGGCTGCTTTATTTTGCAACAATGATTTTCCGGATCAGGTGGCCGCGGCGACGCCGGGCGATATCCTTTTCCTGGATAATGCACCGGGCGATTCCTCTTCCTTGTCCGTCAATTTTACAGATCCGCTTCGCGATCATATCGAAAATTTATTTACCGGCGTCAGTTCTTCCTTGACGCTGCTAAGCAACATGTCGCAGGAAAAAGATCTGATTCTTATGCAAATGTCCACAGTGGATATCGGCAATAACAATTGGACGATCAAGGGCGCCAATATCACATTGACCGGTACGGGACAGATCATCGGCGACGCCGGCACGGTTTTCTTTGCCGGTACGGATCAGACTGTCGACCTGGCGGCCTTTATCGGAGAGATGCCGATTATCGATGCCAACGTAGAGGTCAATCTGACCACTTCGCTGTTTAATTTGGTTGATGCCGGCGCCGATTCGCTGACGCTGAAAAAGGATTTCATCCTGCGAAGAGGCGAAGTGCAGTTGGGCGATCCCTCGCCGACAAAGCTGGCATTGCTGGGCAAAAATTTCCACCTTTACAACGCCGGCAGCGTCATCGGCCCCGGCACCCTGTTTCTGAACGCCACAAATGCGCCGATGAACTGGTATATCTACCAGAGTCCGACGCTCAACAACCTGACCGTACAAAATTCGGTCAATATTCTGGGCGAGAATTATCAGGTGACCATTGAGGGCGATTATGTCCACGAGGACGGTATGGTCGCTCTTGGCTCCAACGACCTCATTATCGCCGACACCGGTTCCTTTGCGCGGCTTGCCGGCGACTATGATGCCACAACAGGCTACCTGGTGCAGAGATCTACTGCATTTTACCAGGGCGTCAGCGGCTTTAATTTTGACATTCCCAACTTTAAGGTACAGGTTGGCGGCGACTTTCTTGCCACGGGCACGGACTCGTTCGTCGTGACCA
>JAJRST010000495.1 GCA_024278645.1 bacterium
GGGCAAGTTGACAAAACCTGGACTTTTAACATTGACGGTTGGTTTTTTACAACGCGTTTTACCCCGCCATCGAAAGCCTTGTTGACCAAGGCGCGCTTTTACATCGCCGATACCAGCAACGGCGCGACATATAATTTTTCAATTTACCAGGCGGGGGACAATGAACCCGGGGGGACGATTGTCGATAAAGTTCCCATGCGCGTCAAGCGGCTGGGATGGAATGAGATCGACTTGACGACGTTAAATATAACGACGGCGGAAGATTTCTATTTGTCGATCGAATATGATTTTCAATCGGAACTCGCCATAGGCGCCGATACGGTCGAGCCGATTACAGGACGCTCCTACGACTCGGATTGTTGAAGCTGGTATCTGAGAGAAGACGGCGATCTTCTCCTCCGCGCAGTTGTGCGGACTTTGACCGGCGTAGAAACTGAAATCGGCGATGAGACTCGTCCAGCGTCTTTTCGTCTGCACCAAAATTACCCGAACCCCTTTAACGAGGCGACCAAAATCCGTTTTGACGTCGCCGAAGAAGGGGAGAGCCTCCTGCAAATTCACGATATTGCGGGAAATCTTGTGCAAGAACAGCGCTTTTATCATGCCGGCTCTTATGAGATGAACTGGAGCGCCCAAACGGCTGCGGGCGAGGCCTTGCCGTCCGGCGTTTATATCCTCAGCCTGCGGAACTCCGGCGTTGTACAAATCATAAAAGCGACATTGCTCCGGTAGACCAATGGGCATAAGCCCATTGGTCCCGGCATGTTTGCCCCTATTTTACCAGCCGTATTTTAAGACTCGCGGAACTCTCGCCACCCGACAGCACGCATACATACACGCCGCTGCTCAGTTCCGAGCCGTCGACGACGACCTGGTGTTCCCCGGACTCGTGGAATTTGTCAAAAACATGCTTCACCAAAGCCCCGTTGATGTCATAGATGTCCAGTTTAAGGTGAACAGGACGGGGAACCGAATATTTTATGGTCGTCCGGCTGTTGAACGGCTCCGGGTAGCTGTGCATGGAAAAGGAAAGTTGACGCGCCTCTTTTTCAACGACCGCGGCGGATGCGGCGCCAAACTCCAGCACGCCAAAATACTCGGGCAAATGAAAGTTCGGCCTGGCGTATTCCACCGGCGCCCAGGTGAGCCAGTGAGGATGCGAACTCTCGTCCGCGCATTTGTAAAAGTTGGCGCGCCATTTGACGCCCGGCTGCGGTATAACCGTGGGCGCGTATTTTTTGATAATTGAAAACGGAATGCGATATTCCAGCGTCCAGGTTAGACTGTCGGCGATCTCCGGCTGCACGATTTTGGGCATGGAATGAGCGACCGTAATCCGGTCGAAATCTGTCCGGGCGATTTTTACGATATTGGTCCTCGGTTCTTTCTGAAATTGAAAAAGCGCCGTGCCGCCGCAGTTCATTTCCAGGTTGAAATAGCCGATAGAGACATCCTCGCCGGGGGTGAAGAAAAATTCGACGCAGCTATCCTTGTACACGCTGCCCTGGTAGTCCTCGGTGACGGCGACGACATAGCGGTCATGCACTTGGTAAATGACATAAATGGCGTCGTCGTCATAAGCGGCCTTGAACAGCACCCTGGGGAAATGCGCCGGATAGTCCCCCATATAATTCGTCAGTTCCGCGGCGGCCATGCCGCGCCACGGTTCCTTGTCCCATTCGGCGTTGATGTCCACCGGCGCCTGCAGCCTGGGGATAACGAGGCGGTTTGTTTCACGAGCTTTATTGGCCATAAGGTTGAGACTCCATGTTGATGTGAGCATGATTAGTATTACAGTTCCTGTGAAAATGCGCATGTGCGCTCCTTTATTTTATTTTTTCAATAATGTCCCCGGTTTTTTTATCCTTTAAAAGCAGCTTGTGTCGGCCGTCCGGCATTTTTTCCTCCTTGAGCAGATCATAGCGCTCATCCACGAATTTATCGCCGACAGCGCCCGAGTCTTTAATCTCCTGTCCGCGCCAGTCGTCGATTTGAATCGCTTCCCATTGTTTGCTCTTTGCCGATTTATAGCAGGCGTCAATAATGGCGTTGACAACATAGCCGTCGTAAAAAGTCTCCATGGGGTCGCGTCCGGCGTCCATCGCTTCAAAGGCATCGATGAACATGTGCGTGTAGCCGAGCTCGTTCACCTCGTCGCCGACGGGGAACAGCCAACCGGTGTCGCCCTCGGCCTTTTCCGCCACATAGCCGCCCTGGCCGACGTTGGTGAACATTTGAAAGCCGGTGTGCATAAAGTGATCCAGCCAGATCGTGCCTTCGGTGCCGGCCACTTCATCGCGCAAATCCATGCCGCCGCGAAAAGCCCAGCTCACTTCGATCTGGCCGATGGCGCCGTTCTGAAATCGCACCAGGGCGATGGCATGATCCTCGGCCGGGATGTTGTGCACCAGGGTGTCGGCCCAGCACATCGCCTCCACCGGCTTTATATCCTTGCCGATAAAGTTGCGAATGATTTCAGCGCAATGGCAGCCCATGTCGATGAGCGCGCCGCCGCCGGCCTGCTCCTGGTCCCAAAACCAGGCGCTGTGCGGTCCCGGGTGCGTTTCGCGAGAGCGCACCCACAACACTTTTCCAAGGGCGCCGTTTTTAACCGATTGCAGGGATTTTAACGTTTTAGGCGTGTACACCAGATCTTCA
>JAJRST010000496.1 GCA_024278645.1 bacterium
AGCAGTTCGTCGACGTCCACCGGCCGCATCTCCTTGAGCGATTTTTTGCGATCGATGCGCGACAAATCCAAAAGATCGTTGATGAGAGCAACAAGGCCGTGGGCGCGATCGCGAGCCTTTTCGATCATTTGGCGTTGCTTTTGCGGATCGGAGACCACGCCGTCGAGAATGAGATTGAGAAAGCCCTCGATGGCCCCCAGCGGCGCTTTGAGCTCGTGCGCCACATAGCCGACAAAGTCGGATTTCATCTTTTCAATCTTTTTCTCTTCGGTAATGTCGATGAGCACGGCGACGGTGCCGATGCACTCTTTGTTTTCATCGATGATAGGCGTGATGCTGGCTTCGATGGCGCGGCCGTAGACGGTGTCAAACTGCAGGCGCGTGCTCACCAGTTGCGACTGCACCTGCTCGAAGCTGTCGTTGATGGACTTTTTGAGCTCCGGGTTGCGCAGGATTTCGTCAAAAGTGCGGCCGATGGCCCGCCCCTCGCTCAGGTGCATGATCTTTGAGGCCATGGGGTTCATGAGCACAATTTGCTTTTGGCGGTTGATGGCCAGCACGCCCTCGCTCATGGAGTTGATAATCGTCAGCGTGCGCGCCCGTTCATTGCTGCACTGCAAAAGATTACGGTCGCGTTCCTGGCGCAGATTCTTCACTTCCAGGAGATGATCGCGATGATCCAGACCGCGCTCCACCTTGGCGAGCAGCTCATCGGGGTTGAACGGCTTGGGGAGATAGTCGTACGCCCCTTTACGACCTGCCCTGATGGCGCTTTCGATGGTGGCATAGCCGGTGATGACAATGACCACGACATCCTTGCCCAAGTGCTTGATTTCACTCAGCAATTCCATGCCGTCCATTTTCGGCATCATGATGTCGGTAAGCGCCAGGTCATAATCCGACGCTTTGATCTTTTCGAGGCCCTCCAGTCCGTTTTCCGCCAGGTCGACGTCATAGCCGTGAAGGTTCAAAATCTCCTTGCAGCCGCTGCGGATGATCTCTTCATCGTCGATGACGAGTATCTTGCCCTTGTTCTTTTTCATGAATTCGTCTCGCCAATCAGCTTTTGCACGCGCGTCACCAGCTCCGATGCATTGAGAGGCTTGGCGGCAAAGTCGTCGACCTTCATCCATTCCCGATCACGGGACAACTCGAAGGTAAAGCCGGTTTTCTCCTGCGCCGAGGTCAGCATGAGAATCGGCATATTGCTCGTCCTTTCGGAATCGCGGATGCTGTAAGCGACGGTGAATCCGGAATCGAGCTCCTCCATGATCAGGTCGATAATGGCCAGATCGTAATCCGACGACTTTAATTTTTCCAGCGCCTCGGAGGCGGAAGCGGCCGTATCGATTTCATAACCGTTGGCCTCCAGGATTGTGCGGTTAATTTCGATAAAATCGGAATCGTCGTCCACCAGTAGAATTTTCTTTGCCATAATTGCCCACCGCTTTTAACTTGGATTATTCATAAAATCTTGCCCCAAAGGCTCCAAGTCTCAAAAAAATCAATAGGATAATGACTCCTTCGGACTTGTTTTAAACTATCTCTTATTCTTTTTATTAACTTTGAGTTTTTGCGCCTTGAAGGCGGATGAATTTTTCAGGTAAAATCAATGTGCTAAAAGATACGGAATTAACTGCATTTTGGCAAATACATCAAATCTTTTTTACCATATCTGACGCTTTTGCCGCTTCTTTTGTCGGCAGGTAAATGGACACCGTGCTGCCTTTTCCCAATTCGCTTTTGATTTCGATGTTCCCCCCGTGCTCGCGAATGATGCCATAAACGACGGCCATGCCCAACCCCGTGCCCTCGCCGACCGGTTTGGTGCTGTAAAAAGGATCGAAAATGCGTGGCTGCGTCGTTTCGCTCATGCCCGGTCCGTCGTCGCCAATGGAGACGAACACACGGCCTTCACTGTCACTCCCCGTGGTTATTGCAACTTCGCCGTGGCCGGACATCGCCTCCGCAGCATTCAGCAATACGTTCAGCAGCACCTGCTGGATGCGCAGACGGTCGATAAAGGCGGGCGCGATTTGATGATCCGGATGTTTTTTCACCTGAATATTTTGAAACAAAGCTTCCCTTTGCACCAGGTTTATCGTCGTCTCCACAAGCTGATTTAAATCGGTTTCCTGCAGTTGCAATGGCCCTTGTTGTGAAAATTCCAAAAGACCCTGGACGATTCTGCGGCACCGTTCGGTCTCCTCAACCACCTTTCGCAGCGCCCCGCCTTCGCGCGTCTTTTCGAGCTGCTTTAGCAAGATGTTGGAATAGAGAAGAATGCCGCCCAGCGGATTATTCAGCTCGTGCGCCACGCCGGCGGCCAACCGTCCGATAGAGGCCAGCTTTTCCGATTGCAAAAGTTGATGCTGCGCCTGGCGCAGCGAGGCCAGTGAACGTCGCAGCTTTTTGTTGGAACGCGTCAACTTTTGCTGCATTTTTTCAAACTTTTCCAGCATATAGGGCAGGCACATCTCGGCCTCGGCCAGCCCCTGGTAAACGGCGACGGCCTTTTCGCGACAGGTG
>JAJRST010000497.1 GCA_024278645.1 bacterium
GAACAGCTGAATCGCGTCGCAAGCGCCTATCTCAAGGAAATTCAAAAGCTAAAGTCGCTCGATACGGACAGCTACCAGGAAATGCTGAGCCGCAAGCTGGCAGCGGCTGAGCAAAATATGAAACAAAGCGAAGCCAACCTGCGCAAGTTCTACTCGCAATACCCGTTGTCTTTGGATAACGAAAAGAAAAACCTGATGTCCCAGGTCAAGGCCAACGAACAGGCTTTAAAGGATCTGCCGTCCCAGCGCCGGAGGTTGACCAATCTGCTCATGCGGCTTGATTCCTCTGTCAATTCGGAATTTGCACACCAATATCGCCGCGAAATCGTTCATGAGCTGGCAAACTTTCCGGCCATGGCGCAAGAGACAGAGCTTGTCGTTTATCGACAGAATCTGCTGGCGCTGGAAAAGAGATACAGTGAACTGTACTCTGAATATTCGGACGAATACGAGGGGGTCAAGGAGTTAGCCGCGCAGATTCGCAACATTCAGGACAAAATCATCCAGTTTGCCTCCAATTATCGCAACACCTTGGCGGAAAAGGAATCGCAGTATCGCAAGGTCAGGGATGAGCTGCAAACCAAGCTCCGATCCCTGCCTCATGACGAATACCGGCTGATGGAGTTGGAACGAAACAAAGCCATCGATGAAGAGTTGTACAAGTTTCTTTACACCGAGATGCAAAAATTGCAGGTCTCCGAGGCCAGTCAGGACCCGGGCGTCCGCATCCTGGATCGCGCCGTGCGACCGTCAAAGCCGATAAATCCCAGTAAAAAGAGCCAGGTCATGTTGGGCGGCGGCCTGGGATTGCTGCTGGGATTGCTCATTTCCATCCTCCTTGATGCAATGGATAAATCATTGCACACCTTGAAAGATGTGGAGCGGCATCTCAACCTCCCGGTATTGGGCACAATTCCTCTTGTTTCTTTCAAGGATATTCCCGACTATCGCGATGACCAAAAAGCGCTGCAAATAGACCGGCAATTGGTGACGCACGATTATTCGCCGACGCCGGTGGGCGAAGCCTACCGGGCGCTGCGCACACAGCTTTTGTTCTCCAAGGAGACGGAGCAGTTGCAGACGCTGCTCATCACAAGCATCAGCCCGGAAGAGGGCAAATCCTTTACCGCCAGCAATCTGGCGATTATTATGGCGCAACAGCGCACAAACACCCTGCTCGTCGACGCCGATTTGCGCCGAGGCGTGCAGCATAACACCTTCAGCGTCAACAAGGAGCCGGGACTGACGCAGTATTTGGGCAACAAGGCGACGTTATCAGACCTGGTGCAAAAGACGCACATCCCCAACCTGTCCGTTTTAAGCTGCGGGCCGTTCATCCCAAATCCTTCGGAACTGCTCGGCTCCATGCAGATGCGGCGATTTATTGCGGAAGTGAAGCGAAAATTTGATTTTATCATTTTTGACGCGCCGCCGCTCGACGCCGCCACGGACGCCGTGGTCATCGGCACGCTGGTGGATGCGGTGACGGTTGTGGTCAAGGCCGGCAGAACAAACCGCAAGTCGGCGAAAGAACGTCTGGAGATATTCAACACCGTGCCGGCCAATCTCATTGGCGTCATTGTCAATGGCACCGAAGAAGCATTGCTAAAAAGTTCATACAGTTATTATCATTTTTAAAACAATGGGAGACGGGTTGAAATATGAAGATATTGATCACCGGCGGGGCAGGGTTTATTGGATCGCATTTAACGGAAAAACTGTTGCACGACGGGCATGAGGTGACGTGTCTTGATAACTTTAACGATTATTATGATCCGAATATTAAACGAAAAAACATTCAAAGCGTTGTTGACCATCCACAGTTTAAACTAGTCGAAGCAGATATTCTCGATGTATCGTTTCTTGAAACTCTTTTTGACAGCCAACCCTTCGACGTCATTGTTCACCTGGCGGCGCGGGCCGGCGTTCGACCTTCCATTCAACAACCCCTGCTGTACGAACAGGTCAATGTTCAGGGAACCATGAATCTGCTGGAGTTGTGCAAAAAGCACGGCATCAAAAAATTTGTGTTTGCTTCATCCTCATCCGTGTATGGCGCCAATAAAAAGACGCCGTTTCAGGAAACGGATTTCGTCGACAACCCCATTTCCCCTTATGCGGCGACGAAAAAGGCCGGCGAGCTGATCTGTTACACCTATCACAAGTTATACAATATTTCCGTCAATTGTTTGAGATTCTTTACCGTTTATGGTCCCCGCCAGCGGCCGGACATGGCGATACACAAATTTGCCCGTCTTATCGCAAACGGTCAGCCCATTCCCGTTTTTGGCTCGGGCAAAAGTCGCAGGGATTACACCTACATCGCTGATATTTTGCAGGGGATATTGGGCGCTATCGACAATTGCGATGGCTACAATATTTACAATTTGGGCGAGTCGAATACTGTTGAACTGCTTTATTTGATCGAATTGATTCAAAATGCTCTTGGCATGAAAGCTCTGTTAGATTTTCAGCCGGATCAGCCTGGGGATGTCCCGATTACATACGCGGATATCAGCAAAGCCAGAGCAGAGCTAAAATATGATCCGCAAATCAATATTGAGGAAGGTATTAAACAATTTGTAAAGTGGTTTGTTCAAAATAAATAAACAGTTAACGTGCTCGAAACTTTGATTCCGGAATCGGTGTCGCAATGCTTGCAGATAAAGAAAAATTTATAGAGAATATATTAAAGATCACGGATCTGGTCATTCTCTACGCCGCCTTTCCAATCTCCTATTTTGCCGATGAATTTATACGTCATATCACATTTTGGAACGTCAAGGCTTATGCGACAAGCACCACCTTTTCGGGCTTTGTCTATTTTACCTCCCAATATTGGCTGATGTTCGTCGGTTTTCCGCTTATCTGGTGGGGCCTGTACCAACTGAACAAGCTTTACCAGGATTATCGTACAAAGACTTTTAAAAGGATGGCCTGGGATATTTTTGTCACCTCCGTTTGGGCGAGTTTCGTCTGCGGCAGCTTTGTGTTCTTTTTCAAATTCGATATGGCCAGCCGGCTGTTTTTCCTGGTCTATTCCGGCACCGCTTATACCATGATCATTATTGAAAAAGCGATTGTGCTTTTTATTCTTGATCGCGTGCATGCCAAGGGATACCATCAGGAAAACCTGCTCATTGTCGGCACCGGCAATCGCGCGCGCGAATTTATACGCAATGTGAAAGAGCATTCCAACTGGGGGCTGCACATTGTCGGCTTGATCGACGACGACCCCAAGTATTTCGGCAAGGAGATCGAAGGCTACCGGGTGCTCGGTCGAATACAGGATATCGGCTTTATTGTCAATCGTCTGGTCATTGATCGCGTCATTTTTGTCGTGCCACGGATTTGGCTGGACAGAATAGAAGACGCTATTTTGGAGTGCGAAAAAGTGGGCGTCTCAACGTCCATTGCGCTTGATCTTTACAACATGCACATTGCCAAAACACGGCAAACGGATTTTAACGGCTTTCCGCTTTTGGAGTTTAAGACATTTTATGCCAAAGAGTGGCAGTTGTTCATCAAGCGCATGTTGGACCTTTTGATCTCTATCGTCGCCCTCATATTTTTCTCGCCAATAATGCTGGTGGTGGCGTTGTTGATTCGGCTGACATCCAAGGGGCCAATTTTGTTTCGACAAACCCGTATCGGATTGAACGGCCGTAAATTTACACTGTATAAATTTCGCTCGATGGTGGCCAATGCCGAATCGATGCGGGATGTGCTTCATGGACAAAATGAAATGGACGGCCCCGTCTTCAAAATCAAGCATGATCCGCGCATCACGCCCATCGGCTATGTCATTCGCAAAACCAGCATCGATGAACTTCCCCAGTTCTTCAATGTGTTAAAAGGCGATATGAGCATCGTTGGTCCTCGCCCGCCCCTGATTAGCGAGGTTGAACATTATGAAGTCTGGCAGCGCCGCCGCTTGAGTCTAAAGCCGGGCATCACCTGCATCTGGCAGGTCAGCGGCCGCAACAAAATCGGCTTCGAGGAGTGGATGCGCATGGATTTGGAGTATATTGACAAATGGTCTCTCGGACTGGACTTTAAGTTGATATTGCGCACCTTTTGGGTCGTCATTACCGGGTACGGCGCCCAGTAAAACCACGCTGTTCTTCACATATAAATAAAGGGTTTTTGAATAATGGAACAGAACATCCCAAAAAGCGATGGATCGGAAAAACTGCGTATTCTCATGATTGCGCCGCAGCCCTGGTTTCAACCGCGCGGCACCCCGTTCAGCGTACTGCACCGCATCAAGGCGCTTTCCTTGCTGGGGCATCGGATCGACCTGGTGACCTATCATATCGGTCAGGACGTGCCGATCGACAATCTCGCCATTCACCGGGCGCGCAAGGTCCCTTTTGTCAATAAAATAAAGATCGGTCCCTCGGCGCCCAAAATACCTTTGGACGCAGCGCTTTATTTCAAAGCGGTCAGCCTGTTGGAAAAGAACAAGTACGATTATTTACACACCCATGAAGAGGCCGCCTTTTTCGGCGCCGGTCTGGCGAAAAAATATGGCCTGCCGCATCTTTACGATATGCACTCCAGCCTGCCGCAGCAACTGGCAAATTTCAAGTTTTCGAATTCGAAAATATTAACGGGTGCGTTCGAGCGCCTGGAACGCAGCACCATCGAGAGCGCCTCCGCGATTATCACCATTTGCCCCGAACTGCAGGAATATGTGGAAAGCAACTTTCCCAAAAAGACCAGCATTATCATTGAAAACGTCGCCGATAACAGCATCGTTTTTCCGCCGACGGAATCAAAGACGGAACAATTGAAGCGCCGGTACAATTTAAATGGGGAAAAGATTGTGCTTTATTACGGTACTTTTGAACCCTATCAAGGCATTGACATGTTAATTGAAAGCGCGACGCACATTGCCAGGGAGAAACGCGACGACGTTCACTTTTTGATGGTGGGCGGCAGCGAGCAGCAGGTCTCCAGCTATAAATCCAAAGCCAGGAAAATGGGCGTCGGCGGCAAATTCACATTCACCGGCTTTGTGCAGCCGGATTTGATTCCGAGCTTTGTTTCATTGAGCGATATTTTAATCTCGCCGAGGTTAAAAGGCACCAATTCGCCTCTTAAAATTTATTCCTATTTGCGCAGCGGCAAGCCCATCGTGGCCACGCGCCACATTACTCATACCCAAATACTCAACGATTCGGTGTCGGTTCTGGCCGAGCCGAATCCGGGCGATTTTGCCCGCAGCATTCTTTCGATTCTGGACGACAAGGAGCAACAGATGCAAATTGCCAAAGCCGCTCGGCAGCTTGCCGAGCAGCATTACAGCTATGAAGAATACCTGCAAAAAACGAGGTGGATTGTGGAACAGGCGATGAGGGATAAATCTTAATGTGCGGCATCTGCGGCGTCATCCATCGAAAAAAAGAAAATCCTGTGGATTCGCATGACCTGAGAAGAATGTGCGACGTCATTCGCCACCGCGGCCCCGACGACGAGGGGCTCTTCGTGCAGGACAATGTCGGCATCGGCATGCGTCGGTTGAGCATCATCGATTTGTCCACCGGCGCGCAGCCGATTTTTAATGAAGATCGCTCCCTGGCCATCGTTTTTAACGGCGAAATTTACAACCATGCCGATATACGCAACGAGCTGCTGACAAAGGGCCATAAATTCCGCACA
>JAJRST010000498.1 GCA_024278645.1 bacterium
CGTTCGCGCAGCCGCGGATCCTGCGTCGCCACGCCGACGGGGCAGGTGTTCAGATGACACTTTCGCATCATCACGCATCCCAGGGTGATGAGCATGGAGGTGCCAAAGCCGTACTCCTCGGCGCCGAGCAGTGCGGCAATGGCCAGGTCGCGGCCGGTTTTGAGCTGCCCGTCCGTCTGAATGCGGATGTGATCGCGCAACTGGTTGTCCATGAGCACTTGCTGTGTTTCGGCCACGCCCAGCTCCCACGGCAGGCCGGCATGTTTGATCGAGCTGAGCGGCGAAGCGCCGGTGCCGCCGTCATAGCCGGAGATGAGCACAGTATCCGCCTTGGCCTTGGCCACGCCGGCGGCGATAGTGCCGACGCCGACTTCGGACACCAGCTTGACGGACACCCGCGCCGCCGGGTTGACGGCTTTGAGATCGAAAATCAATTGCGCCAGGTCTTCGATGGAATAGATGTCATGATGCGGCGGCGGCGAGATGAGCGTGACGCCGGGCGTGGTGTGGCGCACGCGGGCGATTTCCGCGTTCACCTTGTGCCCCGGCAACTGGCCGCCCTCGCCCGGTTTGGCGCCCTGGGCGATCTTGATTTGCAGCTCGTCGGCGTGCATCACATAATCCGTGGTGACGCCAAAACGGCCGGACGCAATCTGTTTGATGCGGGAGATGCGGCGATCGCCGTTGGGCAGCGGTTCATAGCGCGCCGGGTCTTCGCCGCCTTCGCCGGAATTGCTGCGCGCGCCCAGTCGGTTCATGGCAATAGCGATGGCTTCGTGCGCCTCGCGGCTGATCGAACCGAAAGACATGGCGGCGCCGACGAAACGTTTGGTGATCTCTTCAACCGGCTCCACCTCTTCTATGGGAACAGGTTTGGTTTTTTTAAACTCGAGCAAACTGCGCAGCACGGCGAATTTGGCGGCCTGCTTGTCCACCAGTTCCGTATACTCTTTAAAAGTGCCGTAATCATTGACGCGAGTCGCCAGTTGCAGCTTGTAGATGGCTTCCGTCGTCCATATATGCTTTTCGCCATGTTTGCGGATATGAAAGACGCCGCCGGGATGCAGCAGCTTTGGCGCTTCGCCCCGGTCCGGAAAAGCGATGCGGTGCCGCATAATGGTCTCCCGGGCGATCTCATCGAGGCCGATGCCGCCGACGCGGGTGGAGGTATTGCAAAAATATTTATCGACAACCGATTTGTTGATGCCGATGCATTCGAAAATCTGCGAACCGAAAAAACTGTGCAGGGTCGACTGCCCCATGCGGCTGATGGTCTTGAGCAGGCCCTTTTTCACCGCGGTGATATAGTTGTCCATGGCCTCTTCAGCCGTACGCTCCTCCTCCATGATTTTGGATTCCGAGAGGTTGCGAATGGAGGCGAATGCCAGATAGGGGCAAACCGCATCCGTGCCATAGGCGATGAGCATGGAAAAGTGCATCACCTCGCGCACCTCGCCGCTTTCCAGCACGATGCCGGTCATGTTGCGCAATCCCTCTTTGATGAGAAAATGATGCAGGCCGGAGGCGGCCAACAGCGCCGGAATTGGCGCGCGATCCCTGGTCAGATTTTGGTCGGTGAGAATGAGCAGCGTCGCTCCGTCCTCAATGGCGCGCTTTGCCTGTTGAAAAAGGTTTTCGAGCGCCGCCTCCAGCGCCTTGCCGCCGCCGTGCACGGAAAACAGGCTGTCGATTTCCGCGGTCTTGATGTACGGATTGTCCTACTGGCGGATGCGCATCAAATCCGAAGGCGTCAGCACCGGGTGTTGCAGTTTGAGGCCGCGATAATGCTCCGGCGTTTCTTCCAGAAAATTCTTTTCGCGTCCGACAAAGCTCTCCAGCGACATCACCAGTTGTTCGCGCAACGGATCGATTGGCGGATTGGTAACCTGGGCGAAAAGCTGCTTGAAATAGTTGAATAAAAGCTGCGGTCGTTCGGACAGGACCGCCAGCGCGGCGTCGTTGCCCATGGAGCCGATCGGCTCCTGTCCGCGCACGGCCATGGGCGAGAGCACCATTTTCAATTCTTCCTCGGTGTATCCAAAGGCGTGCTGCAGCTTGATGAGATCCTTTTGTTCCAGCTTGGGAACATGCGCCGGCGCAAACAGGCCGCGAAGCTCCACGTGGTTGCTTTTCACCCAGCGGCGATAGGGGCGCTGGCGTGATATTTTTGCCTTGATCTCGTTGTCGGGGACAATTCGATTCTGCTCCAGGTCGACGAGAAACATTTTGCCCGGCTGCAGGCGACCGAGCCGCAGAATATTCTCCGGCTCGAATTCCAGAACGCCGGTTTCCGAGGCCATGACCACAAGACCGTCCTTGGTGATGGTATAGCGCGCCGGACGCAGGCCGTTGCGATCCAGGGTGGCGCCGATGTAACGGCCGTCGGCGAAAGCAATGGCCGCCGGACCGTCCCACGGCTCCATGAGCGCCGAATGGTATTCGTAAAACGCCTGCTTGTCGCGGCTCATGCGAATGTGCGGGCCGAAGGCTTCGGGAATCATCATCATGATCGAGTGCGGCAGCGAGCGCCCCGCCTGGATGAGCAGCTCCAGCGCATTGTCGAAAATGGCCGAGTCGCTGCCGCTTTCTATGAGGATCGGTTTTATCTTTTCAATGTCATCGCCAAACAGCGGCGATTGGATGTCGGCCTCGCGCGCGC
>JAJRST010000499.1 GCA_024278645.1 bacterium
ACCACCTTGAGGAGAAAATCCTCTTCGCCGGTAATGTGGTAACACTCCAGCACTTCATGCAATTTGTTTATCTCTTCCGTGAAGGAGTCGATGGACGGCAATTGGTGAATGGCCAGGGAAATTTGCACCAGGGCCATAGCGCCCTTGCCGATCTTTTCCGGGTCCACGAGCGCGACATACTTTTTCAGAACGCCGGTGTGTTCGAGGCGCTTGACCCGTTCCAGCATTCCGGGCGGCGAAATGCCGGCCTCCGCCGCCAGTTGCGCGTTGGTGATTCGACCGTTCGTTTGCAGCGTGTTCAGAATTTTGACGTCGATTTCATCGAGTTTCATTGTTGCGCCTTTTCAAGGAGGGTAATTATATTAATGATAACGGTGGTTATTGTTATTATAATAAAGAAGAAAAGCTATATATGCAAATATAATTTTGTGGAAATGGGGGCAAGTGTTTTGTCTTGATAAAAAAGGTGATATTTCTTTGAGACTTGGAGCCTTCGAGGCCTGATTTCATGAATAATGCGGGTTAAATTATTTTGTCTTTTTTGAGCAAGCGACTATTCGATGTTTTTGCACACAACAGTTTTTAACCGCCGAGGCCGCGGAGAACCCAGAGAAGGAAAAAGGAGCAAATGATTTGTCTTGATAAAAGTTGAGGCTTCTTTATTTCTTGAATCATTTTGTCCCTAATGATTTTGTCTTCAAACGACCGCTTCAAAATCCTCCTCTTAAATGATAATAAACCTCATTCCAACGCAATTCCTTTTTCAACTCTGAAATCATGGCGTCGTCGTTAATGACGATCAATTCGATGTCCGCCATGTCGCCAAAGTCTTCGATGTGCTCGGTGGTAATGGCGGTGCTGAATCCGGCATGATGCGCGCCGCCCGCCAATATCCAGGCGCCGGCGGCGATTTCCAGGCTCGGCTTTGGCCGCCACAGGGCGCGCGCAACCGGCAAATTCGGCAGATCGGCCTCCGGAGACGCGACCTCGACTTCGTTGACCAGCATTCGAAAGCGGGACCCCATATCGATGATCGATGCGTTCAACCCCGGCCCCGCGGCGGCGTTGAACACCAGGCGCGCCGGAGCCGCCTTGCCGCCGATGCCCAATGGATGCACCTCAAGCGACGGTCGACCGGCGGCGATGGAGGGACACACCTCCAGCATGTGCGCGCCCAAAACCCTGGCGCCATCCGGGGCAAAGTGATAAGTGTAATCCTCCATAAACGAAGCGCCGCCAGGCAGCCCGGCGCCCATCACTTTCATGGCGCGAACCAGCGCCGCCGTCTTCCAGTCGCCCTCGGCGCCAAAACCATAGCCATCCTCCATCAATCGCTGCACCGCCAGGCCGGGGAGCTGCGCCAGGCCGTGCAAATCCTCAAATGTCGTGGTTAATGCTTTGAATTCTCCCTGCTCCAAAAAGGCGCGCATGCCCAGCTCGATCCTCGCCGCTTCGCGCAACGCGGTGAAAAAACCTTCCGATGAGCCGGCAATGTGGTACAGCTCTTTATACTCGTCGAGCAGCTTGTCGATGTCGGTTTCGTCGATTTTATTGACCTCTGCCGCCAGATCGCCGACGCCATGGCCGTCGACCGACCAGCCGAATTTAACCTGGGCTTCCACCTTGTCGCCTTCGGTGACCGCCACCCGGCGCATGTTGTCGCCAAAGCGCGCTATTTTGGCGCCCTGCGCATCATGCCAGGCGACGGCGGCGCGCATCCACACCGCCAGTTTTTTTTGCACTGCTTCATCCTGCCAATGGCCGACGATGATCTTGCGATTGCGGCGCAGCCGTGCACCGATAAATCCGAACTCGCGCCCGCCGTGTGCGGACTGGTTCAAATTCATAAAATCCATATCGATATCCGCCCAGGGGATGTCGCGGTTGTATTGCGTGTGCAGATGAGCCAGCGGTTTTTGCAGCGCCTTTAAACCGGCGATCCACATTTTAGCGGGGGAGAAGGTATGCATCCAGGCGACAAGGCCGATGCAGTTGCGGGACGTGTTGGCGTCGAGGCACAGTTTGTGAATGGCCTCGGAAGTCGTTAATACGGGCTTGAAAATCACTTTGACGGGAATTGCAGGAGAGACTGACAGGGCGGCGGCGATGTGTTGCGAATGTTCCGCCACTTTATTCAGCGTTTCGGGGCCATAGAGGTTCTGGCTGCCGGTGACCAGCCACGCCTCCGCGGCGTTAAAATCAACGTTCATAACTATCTCCTTTTCGCAATAATGCGCGCGAAAATGTCCGTAACGGTTTTATCGTTTAATTTCTTAGAGACGTTGTACCTTTGAGGCGTACAAATTTATCGGGAAAGCGTTGTTTTGAGATGTGCGACGCCCGTAGCTTGCCGCATGAATCCGAACCTCCGACGCGGAAAGCGCCGGCGATGCGTTAGACGTCCAGACGGTACTTTTTCAGTTCCTTGTCGATCTCTTTGGCGTTGCCCACGAACTTGTCCAGCTCCTGCCAAAAATCCGGCCCATGATTTTTCACCTTCAAGTGCACAAGCTCGTGAAAAATAACATAGTCGATGAGTTCATCGGGAAGTTCGATCAATTTTACATTCAAGTTGATATTGTTATTGCTGGAGCAGCTTCCCCATTTTGTCTTTTGGCAGCGAATAAAAACGCGATTGTAGGAAAAGCCGTTTTGCGCGGCCAGCTCCTCAAGCCGCTTGACCAGCTTCTCTCGCGCCGCTTTGCGGTCTATCTCCGGACAATCCTTTTTTCGCGCCTCGTGTTCTTCTTCCACTTTTTTCGTCATGCCGATGTGCTCCTCGATCCATCTTCGCTTGGATCTTACCACCTGCTCGGCCTGCTGGTAGGAGAGGCCGAACGGCACGGCGACGCGGATGCCTTCAAAGGGTTTGATGGTGATATTGATATTTTTTGCTTTTTTACTTCTTTCGAACAGCACCGGGCCAATGCCGGGCACTGTTTTGGTGAATGATTTGATGCTCATGAAAACTCCGATAAAAAATGACATAAATATTCGAAAGCAAGAAACCACGTCTTTGCGCATGCAAATGATAGAGAATATTTGAATTGATCATTCAAAAGAAAAATCAGAATCTGGCTGTAAATGATTTGTTTTTGGCAAAATGCCCCGGTCTATCGGGAAGGTTCCGGGGTGGCATTGAGTGGTGTTTAAAGATAGTAAAAAATATCCGTTTTGCAAACATAAAAAACAGAAAGCATGCAAATCTTTCGAACAGAAGCTTTTGCCAGGTCGATGGGACTTTAAGCCGTGCGAACCCCGCTGACGGGATTGTGTGAATTGCCTGCAAGAAAATCAAATAACAAATCATTCTAAAAGAAAAAGCCTCCAAATCTTGCGACTTGAAGGCTCTTGCGGGGCCGACGGGACTTGAACCCGCGACCTTCGGCTTGACAGGCCGATGTGCTAACCAACTGCACCACGACCCC
>JAJRST010000045.1 GCA_024278645.1 bacterium
ATCGAACTCCAGGCTGGCCAGGTGAGCGCCGACGAAACGCAGATCGGGATGCCGGGCGATGACGTGGTCGCGAGCGGCCATGATGTCGTTGTAGGAAGGAAGGTCCGGCTTGTCCCAGAAGCTGAACTGCGGATGCTTGGCCCAGTAGGTGCCGGGTCTGTCTTTGGAAATCGGGTAGGTCGGCATCCATGCTTGTATGGGTTCGCCGATATGGGCGATCAGCGTCTTGCCCTGCTCGGCAATGAAATTAAAGATCGGCTCGAACATGGGATGGTCCACCTGAATGTATTCGCCGTCGGCATTTTTGATGCTCATGCCGATGTCCTTCCATATTTTGACGCCCACGGCGCCGTGGTCAAAATAATCCTTGAGCTTTTTGATGACCTTCTCGGTCCAGTCGGGATCGTCGCGGGTGACCAGCTCAAATGATGTGACCCAGGCGTAGTATCGCGGTTGCTCGTTGGCGAACTGGCGGGCGCTGTTGATGCGAAAATTCAGCCGCGCGGTATCCGTGCCGCCGGTGCACAGGGTGAGCACCTTCATATTGTATTCGTCCAGGAAATCGCGAAAAAACGGCGCATCGTTGTTGATGTGGGTGTGAATATCGATTTTTTTTATGGATTTTACATAGTCTGTCTGCGCCGGGGAATCTGATTCGAAAAAGAACACAACGCTGATAAGCAACAAAACAACCGATCTTTTCAAACAGGTATTCATTTTGTAATCTCCGCGGATAACGAAATTCACTCTTGCGGTACAGCCTTGACCAGCAGGTATTCCTCAAAGCTCACGTCAAGCCTGCCGCCTCCTTGGATTTTTCCAAGCTCTTTGTTGTGCACATAATCGAAAATGGTATATTCCTTGTCCTCGTCCAAACCCCGGAACTCGATCTCGCCGTCCCATTGCGGCGCATAGAAGGCATAATACAAAATGCCATCTTTGTTAATCACGTGCGCTTCAGGCTTGTCGTAGGCGATATCGTACAAATTCAAATATTCACCGGAGGCGAGTCGGTTCTCTTTGTAAAGCCCGAGCCAGGTCTCGAAATTCTTCCTCCTTTCGGGATCCAGGTAGACGGGATATTTCTTGCCGAGAAAGCCGTCGTCCGTTTCGATAGCGACAAATTTAGAGCCGGGAATGCCGCCGACGCCAACCATGGAGGCGAAATTCGTCTTGTTGTAAAATCTTTCCACATGATCCCCGTAAAAGGCCGCGCGCGGACCCATCAGGGCTTTTATGGTCTTGCCCCGGTGACGTATTTGCCATCGGCTGTTGGGATCGGAGGCCACGGGTTGGTTGTAATAAGGCATCTTGTAGAAAGAGGGGAACATGCCGCAAGGACACATTTCCAGAATCACCGTGGGCTTTAATTTTCGGCTTTCTTCGGCGATCACTTTGTAAAGCTGCGGCAAAGCCTCAAAGGACTCGGCCGGCGACGCGTGTCCGTGTTCCGCGGCGTAGCATTCGCCCATGGCGTTGGTGATCTCGAAATCCATTTTAAAACCGTCGAACCCCCACTTGCCGATGACCAATTGCACGATCTCGCGGTAGTAATCCAGGACTTGCGGAAGCGCCGGACACAAAAAGGCCGCCGTTCTTTTCACGCCAAAGCGGTCAACGGTGACGGCGTTGCCGTGCTCATCGCGCAAAAGCCATTCGGGATGTTTCTCCATGAGCCTGGCGCCGGCCACGCCCGGGGTGAACCAAAGCTTGACCGGAAATCCCTGCTCGTGAAAGGTGCTCGTCAATTTGGCCATGTCGGCGTCACCGTTGGGAAAGATGGTCTTTTTTGGGATAAAATCCCCATAGCTCGCGAACCAGCCGTCATCCATGGTGGCGGTGTTAAAGTTGAGTTCCTCGAGCGTTGGAATGATGTTGAACATTTGCTGTTGGGTGAAATCCGGCCCAAAGCCCCAGCTACACCACACGGCGCCGTACACCGGGTCGGAGGGCTGCGGCTCGAGCATCTCAAAACCGCGGTCGGCCATGACTTTTGCGTATGTCCTCAGGCCGTTGTAGAAATCGCCCTCGTGCACGCCGACGACGGTGGGGATCGACCGGTAGACCCGATCGAAAGGCACGTTCCTCTTGTACTCGATGCCGATGTGCAAATTGCCTTCCGTATCCACCTTGACGGGCAGCGAGATCAGCGTCGGTTTCTCACGGATGCTGCCGATGAAAAAGCCGCTCTTTTTGTTCCAGACATCCAGCAGCGGCAGTCCGCCGCCGGATTCACGCGTCGCCTCGACCTTTCCCATGTAATTCTCAAAGGACAAGGTATCCGTTACCGGCAGAATCCAGTCGGGTCGCGAGCGATAGGAGCCGCCCTGGAGCAACCAGAAATCGTGTCTGGCGTAATCGGCGTCCAAAAGGGAGGCATCCAGCGTAAAGGCATTGTTGATTTCCTTGTCCACATACAGTCCGGCAGTCGCATTGACATTTCTATATTCGACGCTGAAAAGTCCGGCGTTGGGAAATTTTTCATACATATCGACATTGAGCGTCTTTTCGATCAGCGAAGCGGCCGGCCCCTTGGCGACGCCCACGAGTTGCAGTCTTTTGCCGCGACC
>JAJRST010000500.1 GCA_024278645.1 bacterium
AAAACAACTGTTTGTCGGCGTTTTTTCCCAATCCACGCTCTTTGCATCGTGGCAGCTTATGCAACGTTCGGCGGTGGGCTGCGCCCGGAACTCATCGACGCCGTCTCCATGACACATATAGCAGCCGAATCCCATAACGCCGTGGGCGCTCTTTTGCCACTCGGATACAATATCCGGCGTGATTTCCGTGTGGCATTCAACACAGCTAATGCTAAAGTCCACTTTTTCATGTTTTGCCGGCGCTTCTTTTTTTTCAGCCCAAAGGCTGTAGCTGATGAGAAGAAGCAGCGGAACGATGACAAGAAATTTGATATAGTTTTTCATCGACATCTCCTCGCTTATTCATTACCAACGGACAACGAGTCTTCCCGATTGATCGTGAAAAGGTGCGAATAAAACAAGACCTCTCGTCACATCGGCGAAAGGTCTTGTTCACGAAAAGGAGAAGAACAACGCTGACCTATTTTTTGTAAAACGGTTTGCCGGGAAGGTCAAGTTTCACAGCCTGTTCGTTGAACGCCTTTTTGTCAATGGCGTTTCTTTTCTGATACATGTCGAAAAGCTCCTTGACCGCCTCGTTATCTTTATATTTTGTGCCCAGGTAGTGGTCGCGGTTTTCGTAGCGTTCCAGCCAAAGCTCCCATTGATCCTTGGACAGCAGGTTGTTCTTGTAGGCCTCTTCCACATTGGCGTAAATCCGCTCCCAATAGTCGGGATAATTATTGTACAGGAACGGCGTTGTATTGGTTCGCGTGGGAATGCCCCAGGCGCTGCCGGGAATGTCATACAGGGCATAGGGCGCGAATTTGGACGGATGATTGCTGTCCACCCACTTTTGCGCTTCCGCATCGCCGTGTTCCGCGGCCCAGGTGATCATCTCCACCATGTCTTCCTGCAGCTCCCAGATGCCGTGCCATTGCGTATAATCGGCGCCCATCATCATCGCGCCGTGCCTGAAACGACGGCCCTCATGATGCCAGGCATAGTACATCAACTCCTCGGGCTTTTCATCCCAGCCATTAATGACGGGGTTGGAGTAGGTCTTGTCGCCGACTTTGATCTGGCTGATCTTGCCGTCCTTGGTCAGCTTTTTCGTCCAATAGACGAACATGCGTCGCATTTCGTTGTATTGCAGATTGACGAGATCGGCGGTGAGTAAATAAATCTTGTAAAAATTCGGGGAGTGGCAACTGGCGCAGATGGCCTCCATGCGTCCGCGTTTTTCCTCCCAGGTTCCCAGGTTCTCCTCGTCCCAGACGGTTCTGAAACTCCACGGCGCTTGCGATTCAAAAGCTAGGCGAGCGCTGACATCATGCGTCATCGGCTGCGTTTCGTTGCCGTCCATGTGGCAGGTGACGCACACCGGCGCCTCGATGGGAATGGGCTCGTTGTTCGTTGTATTGTAATTCATGTCCCAGTCCTTGCCCCGGGCGGCAAAGATGTTTCCGTGCTTGGATTCGTTGTAAATCTCGATATGCGGATGGTCCGGCCCAATGTGACACTCGCCGCAGGTCTCCGGCTGTCGCGCCACTTCTATGCTGAAGGAGTGCTTGGGGTGGCAGGCGTCGCACTCGCCGACGCTGCCGTCCGGCCATACGTTGCTGATCTGGTGGCATTGCTCGCAGCCGTGGCGCGCGCTGATCGGATTCTCGAAAATTGACCTGTCCGCATTGGCAAACAGCCAGAACTGGTGGGCGTGCTTGCTATTTTCGAATTCTTCCACTTCCTGGTCATGACATTCCGCGCAATCCTTTGGAGTGGGATGACTCGCAACGAGCACATCGCTTTGCGGGCATTTAAAGGCGTCAAAGTCGCCCTCTTCGGCGGCATGGCATTCGGTGCAGCCGATGCCCATGACCGCGTGCTTGCTCTCTTTCCATGCCTCGACCTGTTTTACGGCGATATTCTGCTTTTCGTGGCAGGTGATGCACTGCGCCGATTTTTTATCGATTTCAACGTACGGCTTTTCGCTGGCGCTTTTCTTCATTTCCACGCTGGCAACAATGATCAGTATGACGATAAGCAGGGTGCTGAATATGCCGATGAGCCATTGTTGTGCTTTAACTGTATCCATTTTTCCTGCTGTAATTTTTGAAAAAATTCTATGCAACGACAGTTTCCCACACAGACAGGCCGACAGTCAGTATGATGACCATGGCGCCGACGACCCAGGCGATCTTTGTCCGCGTTGATTTATTTTTTGACAGCATCGGCTCGATGAACGGCCAGAAAATCATGCCGACGACAAACAGACCGGAGACGATGATTCCGATGTTCAGCGGCACAAGTTTCAGGAAACGATAGGTGGGAAAGAAATACCACTCGGGCTTTATGTGCGTCGGCGTCACTGTCGGGTCGGCCGGCGTTCCCAATCCCGGTGGGTAAATAATTGTCAACGTGCTTAGCACGCACAATACAAAAAGAGTGATGATGATGATTTTGTAAAAATGGTGCGGATAAAAGGAATAGTAGCCTTTTTCATAGCCTTCCGGCTCGGAAACGCCGTGTATGCGCAAAATAATGATATGCATGGCCAGGAACAGAATGATCAGCGGCGGCAGCATACCCACGTGGAAGGTGAAGAATCGCGTCAGCGTGTTCGCGGTCACCTCTTCGCCGCCACGCATGAAAACGAGGATGGAATGCCCGATCACCGGTACGGCGTCGAACATGTTCGTGCCGACCGTTGTGGCCCAGTAGGACAATTGATTGTAGGTCAGCGCATAGCCGGTGAAGGAAAAGGTCAGCGTTAAAAAGAACAGGATGACGCCGATCATCCAGTTAATTTCCCGCGGCTTTTGGTAAGAGGCGGTAAAAAAGACGCGCGTCATGTGCAGCAGCAGCGCGATGATCATCAAATTGGAGCCCCAGCGATGCAGGCCGCGAACCCAAAAACCCAAGCGAACATCCTGCGTAATGTGCCGAACGCTTTCGTAAGCCATCTCCGGAGACGGCATAAAGTAAAATGTCAATAAAATGCCGGTGACGATCTGCAGGGCGAGCAAGATGAGCGGCGTCGCCCCCGTGCAATAGTACCATTTTTTCAAATGATTGGGGATGGGCTCCTTCATAAAGATGTTTTCGTTGATTTCGATAAATTTTGCATAATCTATCGGAAATCGTTCTTTAAGCCAGTTTTTCACACTCATGTCCACGGCCCCTCCATTTTGTCCTCGGTTTTAATGAATACAAGTTTTTTATCCACCTTAACCTCGAATTCATCCAAAGGCCGGGGAGGCGGCCCGCCGGTGACGACGCCGGTTTTGTCAAAAATGCCCTGGTGGCACGGACAGTAGAAACGGCCCTTTTGCTCTTCCCAGCGGACGATGCAGCCCAAATGGGTGCACACGCCTGAAAACACTTTGTAGCCCTCTTCCAGGTGCACCACAAAGATCGGTTGGTTCGACAGGGTCATCTCCTTTGCCTTGCCCACCGGGATCTCGTCCACCTTGGCGACCAGGTATTTGTGATATGTTTTTTCCTTTGCGGGCGGATAGAGATAGGCCAGGACATTTCTGAAAAAGACGCCGATGGCGATGACCACGGCGCTCGCAATGCCGAGCCCCCTCAGGAACTCCCGCCGGCTTTTTACTTTTTCTTCTGTCATAAAATCCTCTTGAATTTTACTGTTTGTAAATATTGGCTGTTAAAGGTTGGCGATCATCATGAAATAGAACCAGTTGGAGGTATCTTTGCCTTTTGTTTCCTTGAAAATGTCGCCCGGAAAGAACATCGAGTAACCGCCCTGGAATTTGACCGATTTGGTGTAAGTGTAGAAAAACGTCAGGTCAATTTCCGAGCCAAAGCTGGTCGAGGTGGCGCCGTCCTTCAGCGTATAGTCCGCATTGGCGTTGAATTGGTGAAAAGCGCCGGCCAGTTTGAGTTTTTTACTCGGCGATGCGGCGACCTTGGCGTGAATGTCCATCAGGCCCAGCCCGTAGGTGTGCACCGGAATGTTCAAAAAGTAATCCATATAGCCGTAGAACTTGTGATTTGTGGCATATAGGGTGCTGAACACTTTGAACTTGTTTATATCCTGGCCGTCGTCGCCGCTCAGGTAGTCGATCCCCGCGCCGAGCGTCGGCTTGAATGAGCCGCTCAACGCATAGTTGAAATTTATCGTCGCCATGTAGGCGGCAATGTCGACGTCTTTCATTTGCGTGCCGAACTGATAGGCCAGTTCAATTTCGTGAGAAAAAGCGCCGTGTTTTCCTGAAATATAAGCGCCCGCCGTGTACCTGCTGAAAGCCTCCTTTATTTTTGATTCCGCAATGATAAAGGGGCGCAGCTTTAAATTGTTGTCCATTTTGACGTTGCCATAAGCGGCGGCAAGCGAGACGTCCGCGGAATCGCCGGGCAGGCCGGATTCACGCAGACGGGCGCTGATAAAATCGACGTCCAGCGATTTGGTGTTCAATTGCAGTATGCCGCCGTCAAAGCTGCGGCCCACATTGCTCCAGCCAACCGCGCCAAGCAGCCTCTGGGAGTCGTAGGAGATTTCCATGCGGCCTGCTTTTAAATTGAAAGGCAAGTTGAAAATGTTTTGGATTTTGAAGTAGGCTTGGTGAAGATCGACGTTTTGTGAATTGGCCAGCGTATGAGCTTCCTGACCGTAAATGCGTGAATCCTGAAGTTGAATAAAGCCGATCACATCTTCCGACGGCATTAATTGCGCGCCAAACCTTGTGCGCAGCTCGGTATAGGAATCAATGCCGGTATTGCTGTTGAAATCCTTGTCGCTCAAATTCGATCTCGTTCGCACCTGGCCGTTGAATTTTACTTTTTCCTGCGTCAATGCAAACGAACTTGTCAACAGGAATGCGGCAAGAATAAAAATAAATGGTCTTCTCATGTGGAACTCCTCCAGTGGTGTGTATGGACTCCTTTTTTAACTACGAAACGGTTGAAAGTACAAATATTGTTTTTTATCGACCCTCCTTTCCGTTTTATTGAAATAAAGCATCTGGATAAAGAGCTTTCCGGTTTTTGACAATGTAAAAATATTGTGGACTTGTACGCTTTAATTCTGGGCGAGGCGGGAGACGGAGCTTGCCTGCATGTTTTCGTTTTGTGGATGTGGCGGTAAAGACGAACACTTTTTCCCTCGGAAGCTAAGTCAAGCGGACAAATAAAAAAAGAGTTTTTTGTCCGTTATACGACTAAAAATAAAAGTAATTTTGCATATATGCAAGAAAAAAATGACATTTTTTTACAAAAATAATGCGTCTTGTGTGCTTTAATGTCGAGAAAGCGGTGGTGTCGTGGGTGGCAAATTAGGTGTTTTGTTGATAAATATGTTCTGTTTGTGACAATAACGTCGCACCGGACGCCCCTTGTCCGTGTGCAATAAAAGACAGGACTTTTTCCTGAAAGCTTGCGAAAACAGGATGTTTTTCTATCCTGAATTATTCATAAAACCTTGCTTCGAAGACTCAAGGGCCCCAAAAAACAACTAGCTAAAGGTTGTATAAATCTCGAACTTTATTTTATGTACGCCATTTTTTAAGCCATAGACTATTGATTTTTAACGCTTAGAGGCTTTGAGCCCTGACGGCGATTGAATTTTTCAGGCTAGGTTGTTAATTGGTCATATCATTTCCGGAATATTGTACTTTTTTCGAGCGGGCCGTCGCAGCATCCTGTTTGCGGCCGGGTCGTCAATAAATTTCTCGTTTGAATGATCGAATCTGACGGTACGGTTTCCGGTTCTGTGGGCGATCACCGCAAGCAAAATCATGGACAGCGCTTTGTGGGCGATTTTGATATCGGCCGTCGGTTGTTTTCGGGACTTGACGCATTCAAGAAAGTTTCGGTAGTGTTTGTCGTCCGGCGTCCTGCCGTACATTTGCTGCACCACCTTGCCGCCGGAGGTGACCACTTGCCAGCCGCCGCCCATG
>JAJRST010000501.1 GCA_024278645.1 bacterium
CATTCAAGCCGAGCGTAAACAGAATCGTCATGGCCGCACATATCGCCCGTTGAAATCTGTTTTTGTTCATCGCGTTCTTCATTAAATTGGTTCGACGTCTATATCGGTGATTTTGCAAAATATGAAAAACAGTCTCTAAATCCAAATGTGAAAATGGGGTTCAGAATGAACTATCAGGCTTCCTCGTTTTACAAGGCGTTTGCGGAATACCAAACGCCGGTCTTTTGTTTACCACTGAAACTGAAACCGTTATAAACTTAGTAGTAGAGGAGGAGCCATGAAAAAAGTTGCATCTGTTGTATCGCTCTTGATCGGCGTTTTAGCTTTCAACGCCTTTGCACAGGACGCCTACCTGGAACTGCTCAAATCCGACATTAAAACGCAAAAAAAGTTAATCATCGCCGAGGTTATGGAGTTATCGGAACAGGAGGCATCCCTGTTTTGGCCTCTTTACAACGAATTCGAATTCGAATTAAGCAAACTGCAGGATGCTCAGTTTGCGGTCATCAAAGACTATGCCGATAATTTTGAATCGCTTACCGACGCAAAGGCCAAAGAGCTGTGGCTAAAGGCTGTAAAAATTCGTGAACAAAAACAGAAAATAAACAAAAAGTTTTTCAAAAAGATGGACAAAGTATTGCCAAGCATCACCGTGGTCAAGTTCTTCCAGGTCAACAATCTCGTCGAAAATCTGATTCAATTGCAATTATCGTCTTCCATTCCATTTGTAGAAAAAATGGACGATTATGAAGAAGCGGAAAAATAAAAACTCGTGAAACGAGATTCGTTTCCGCGATTTTCAAAATAGCGCCCGAAGCAAAAAAATGTTCCGGGCGCTGTGGTTTTTCTGCACGGCGGCTGCCTTTACGAATCCCCGGCACTTGTTGCCACAAAGATTCCACCTTTGCAACCTAACCCGGACAAGCCGGAAATTCCAAATCCCAAAATCCTACTGTCAAATTCAATTTTTGCCGGATTTGGTCAAAAATAAACTTTTAAGACACTACTTCTTTTGATGCCTTTGGTTGTCGGATCATCAAAACCAATGTACTTGATTGTCAATTCCGTTGATTCATGGTTTTTGCCCTTCGAGTCCTGGAAACCGGGCGAAATAGTGGCATTGCTTTTTATATCTTTCATTTGTATCTTTTCTTAAAATGTATAATAAACTTTAACAATTCATGATGCCACGTCCATTCATTCCCATTCTCTTGTCCGTTATCCTCCTCGCCAATTTCGTCCACGCGGCCAGGACCGACGTCATTGTTCTGCAAAACGGCGACCGCGTCACCGGCGAAATTAAAAAACTCGAATTTGGCAAGCTCGTCTATAAAACCGATGATATGGGCACAATCGACATCGAATGGGACAAAGTGCAACACGTTACTGCGATAACGCAGAATTTTGAGGTGGAGGTGCAGAATGGAACGATCTATTTTGGCACGCTGCATCCTTCCAAATATCGCTACCGCGTGCAAATAAATCAAAGCAAAGGGCCGGTGGATGTGTTTTTGTGGCAGATCGTTCGAATTACTCCGATCAAAGACTCTCAATTAGCGCGCCTGTCCGCCGATGTGACCCTCGGCTTTGACTATACAAAAGCATCGAGCGTGCAAAAGTTCATCCTCCAGGGTTCCGCATCCTACACCGCCAGGGGCTACCGTCTAAAGGTGTCTGCTTCAAGCAACACCACGCGGCAACCGGGCAAGGAAGAATCGAAAAGACAAGAGCTGAATTTGAATGGCAATCGTTTCCTGAGTAAACGGATATATACTTTGGCGATCATCTCCCTGCAACAGAATACGGAACTTGGCGTAAATTTTCGGCTGTTGGTTGGCGGCGGCCTGGGACGCGACCTGTGGGTGACCAATTATCACATCCTGCAAGCTTCGGGCGGCGTGCTCTGGAACAGGGAGGATGCAAAAGACAATCCCACGGCCTCTTCCGCGGAAGCCGTCTTTGTTGCAAACTATGATTTATTTATTTATGATGACCCCAAAACCGATCTCAATGCAAAATTAAGCGTCTTTCCCAATCTCTCGCAATGGGGGCGCGTGCGCGGCGAGTTCGCAACCACCCTGAAATATGAATTCATCAAGGATTTCACCCTGAACCTGAACTACTATTTCAGCCTGGACAACGACCCCGTGTCGGAGACGGCGTCGCGAAGCGACTGGGGCGTCAATTTAACTTTTGGCTATAAATACTGAGGAATCCATGAGGAAAATTCTCCTCACGGCGACCATCTTTGTCGCATTGCTGAGCAAACCCTCGGCGGCCCGGACGGATGGCTTGGGTGTCGGCGTCATTCTCGGCGAACCGACCGGTGCTTCCGCCAAAAAATTTATCAGTCATTCCGTTGCCGTGGACGGCGCGCTGGCCTGGTCGTTCATCGACGACGGCGCGCTGTATCTGCATGCCGACATGCTGTACCACAAATTTGACCGGTTCAATATCGGTTTCGGTCATCTGGCCCTGTATTACGGACCCGGCGTCCGGATGGCGTTCGCACGGCATGCCTGGCTCGGCGCGCGCTTTCCCGTGGGCCTCGGCCTGACCATGGACGAACATATTTTCGAAGCCTTTTTTGAACTTGCTCCCACTTTTGACCTTTTGCCGAAAACCGGCTTTAGCCTGAACGCCGGGATCGGCGCCCGTTTTTATTTCTAGCCAGCAACGCTTGTACGTTTTCTACAATCGCCCCCGGCAGTTGTGCCCGGTTGTCGGGCGTCACTTTGTACACCTGGCAATCCCTTCGTCCGTCGATGACTTTCCACATATAGTCGGCTCGTTTTTGCACTACGAGAAGAACAACGAGCGGCGAGTCCAGCAGTTTTTGCACGGCCAGGTGGTAGGCGCGCGCTTTTTTTTCAATGACGCCGATCTCGTCGATCACCACCAATGGCGGCTGCATGGTCAGGCAGTTCGATAAATAGAGGGCGGCTCGTTCAAAGGGCTTTAAATCGCATTTGAACACACCGAGGGAAGTTTCACCGCCCCGGTTTTTATGGGCGAACACATCGAGCTTTGTCTCGCCGGCCACGCGCAAAGCATAGCCCACTTGTTGCCCCTCCTCGGAAACGGGCTCGCAAAAAACGCCGCAATGACTCACTCGCAAATCATGAAGAATGGTGCGCACCAGCGTGCTTTTGCCGATGTGCAGCTCGCCGGTGAGTATGATCTTTTTCCGCAACGTTGTCACGGTAGCCTCTCCCCGGCGGAACCCGGCCGCAAGCCAATGGCGTTCAACTTGCCGGCGATGTTGCGGGAAATGTATGCCGATATGAACCCGGTTAAAAAATGAATTCCCAAAAGTGCGGCAAGGATGATCAGACCGCTGTCCGCCGAAAGCCCCAGCAAAAGGCTGCCGCTGCTGGTCACACGATGATAGGCGTCAAAGACAGTGAACCCCATGAAAAGAGGCATGGTCAGGAACGGATGCAGCAGCGAATAGCTGACGGCGGCGCCGCCGGCGAACGACATGCGCAGGCGGGAAGGCGAGTTGACGGAATAGACGAGTTCCAGGATAGCCGATTGAATGAAAATGGCGATCACCGTGGCAAAGGCGATGCCGCCGATGATCAACAATTTTAAAAATGAAACCACCACGGCGACCAGCAGCGCCGAACCGCGCATCTTGGTCACGTAGCGAGCCGTCGTTTGAAAGAAGATGCCCACGGCCATCATCAGCAGGCCGACGAAAGGCAGCCGCGTCGCGTGCATGAGCGTGCCAAGCTGCATCTCGATGATGCCCCAAACGCTGGCCAGGATGGCGATGATGATATAGTTTTTTTTCAAGAATCCTTTCCTTCAATCAACGGCTGTGGCGATTTCCGACGTCCGGGCGCGGTAGACATGGCCCGAGGCCGTATAATTCGCCTCGTTTGTAGAACATGCGGACGGCGGAAATCTTTCCAATTCTTTTCTTATTTTGTAAAAAAGCTTTTCCTCGACAAACGTCTGGTCGGCTTTGCGCCCTAAATCGGCGTTTGTCCAGTCGACATGATTCTTGCAGTCGCCGCGGCAAAAGGCGACCAGCTCTCCGCTCATGCCGCTCGCCAACAGCCCAAAGGTGAACGGCTCCACCGAATAGGGGCACAGAAAAAACAGGCCGTGCCGCGCGCCGCCTCCGCAAAGCGCCGGCAAATAGATGTCCCGGGCAATGTCCATGGCCGAGGTCATGATATAAAAATCGGCGCCGATCTTCGCCGCCGTCTGCGCCAGCGGTGCAATGCCGCAGTCATGACAGGGAGGCGGCCATTTTTCCGGTTGAAACAATAGGAGCGTCTTTTTCAACAAGACGCAGTCGTGGTTAAAATGGCCGGCGGGACAGGTGCAGCGCCCCTTTTCATAGTCGTACGGCTTTAAACAATAACCTGGGGCGATGATAAAACGTCCTTTCCCGCATTTTCGCAGCAGCGCCCGCACGCGCGCCGGAGACGCCGTCGGCAGCGATCCTCCCCTTGTCGCCGCCGCGCGTCGTCGATACTCGATCACGCCGCGCAGCGCCGCAAGCGGATGCCGCATCATCACCCGGAAGAGAAAATACCGGGAAAAGCCGCGCCGCATATTAAGCAGGCTGAACCGCCACAGCCGAAAGCCGAGCAACGCCCGCGCATCCAGTCGGGCGGCAAGGTTGACGAAAAGGCGGGACAGGATTGCAAACACATCATTCGACTTTTTCTTTGCATTTCCCATCGTAATCCCTATTTTGGGAGACATCCAATCATAAGAATCGCTATAACTTACAAAGAATCTGCTCGAAAACAAACAGTTTCCATGTTTGTTGCGAGCGACGAATCCAAATGTAACCGCCTAGCACGCGAAGTTTATAAAGCGGGGAAATTGATCAATGAACAGACAAAGGAACGATAATGGTTTACCATATTTACTGTGATGAGAGTCGACAATCCAAAGACCGATACATGGTTTTGGGTGGCATAATTATACCTCAAAAAAATATCGATGAATTCAATGCGACAATGCACAACTTTCGAATAGATCAAAACATGCACGCCGAATTAAAGTGGACCAAAGTCAGCAATCAGAAAATAAATGAATACAAAAGATTTGTCGACTATTTTTTTGCTCTCAATAATACTGACAGATTACATTTTCACTGTATCATTATTGACAATCACAAGGTAGACCACAAACGATTTAGCAAGGGGAATAAGGAGCTTGGATTCTATAAATTCTACTATCAATTGTTGCTGCATTCTTTTGGCAAAAAATATTATCGCCATGACGACAGGTTTATCGTCAATTTGGATTATAGAAATACAACTTATTCTTTGGATACTTTGAAAACTGTTTTAAATCGGGGAATGAAGAAAAAATTTTCAATCGTCACTCTACTATTTGTCGCCGTTGAGCCTCGAAACTCGAAAGAATCCGAGATCATTCAAATCAATGACATCATCTTAGGCGCCATTGGATTCCAGAAAAATGGCTACCATTTGTTAGCGCATGCAAAAAAGGCTAAAAAAGAGTTAGCGCTTTATATTGCAGAGCAGGCAGGACTGGACGGTCTGTGTAAGGATTCGCCATGGGGAAAAAATCGTTTCACAATTTGGAACTTTCAGCTAAAATAAAAAAAGCGCCCTCAAAGCCTACGCCTTGCAATGCAAGACTACCGTTGAACGGTTTCCCTGACTTCATCAGGGTTTTCAGCTTTAGGTGACGCTTTTATAATTACAAAATACTAACGCGAATGTCAATAGAAAAGTTGCATTTTTTTATTGTACACTTTAAACAAAAGC
>JAJRST010000502.1 GCA_024278645.1 bacterium
ATGCGGTGGTGCGCAGCGCCGTCGTCAACGCCGGCGGTCATGCAGCGAGTTCCCTTTTCATCCTTGAAAATCAGTTTGGCGCCATGAATGTCGGCAGAATGGAGAGCAATTCGTTCATCGTTGGAACCTCTGTCGAAATAACGACCGGGGAAGATGACGCATTGCCATCCGGTTTTATGTTGGCGCAGAATTATCCCAATCCGTTCAACCAAAATACAATCTTTCGCTATGGCCTTCCCCGGGATGCGGACGTCGCCATCGCCGTCTATTCCGTGTTGGGCCGTCAAATTGCCATATTATACCGGGGTTTTCAAAAAGCGGGCGTTTACGAGCTGCATTATCGCGGCGTCGACGCTTTCGAAGCGCCTCTGGCCAGTGGGGTCTATTTCTGCCGAATGAGCACAAAAGGGTTTGACAAAACGATTAAATTTGCTATCTTGCGTTAAAAGAGAGCGCTTTTATAAAAGATGGCACAGTAAAAGAGGAGAAAATGTCGTGGTATAGCACGATTGCGATGATTTGCTGTACAAGACAAAAATAACAGTCAAACCCTCACGTTAGCACGCAGTAGGAATCGAGGTAAAAGTGAATGTCGAAACAATCATCGTAGGGCCAATCGAAGTCAATTGTTACGTCGTCAGTTGTAAAAAAACCAACCAGGCCGCGGTCATTGATCCCGGCGATAACGCTGACGACATACTAAAAGTCATTCGTTCCCGATCTTTTGAACTAAAATACATACTCCTCACGCACGGACATTTTGACCACCTTGGCGGCGTCGCGCCCATCAAAGCGGCGACAGAGGCGCAAGTCCTCATGCACAAGGAAGACAAGGTCCTTGCAGAATCGGCGCCCGCGCAAGCCGAGCTCTTTGGCCTGGCGGCGCCACAAGAATTTGACGTCGACCGCTATATTGATGACGGGGATATCGTCGAATTCGGAAACCTCTCGGCATCCGTTCTTGCCACACCGGGGCATACACAAGGCTCCGTCTGCTATCAATTCGAAAAGGGCGTCTTTGTCGGCGATACTTTATTCTACGGCGGCATCGGGCGAACTGATCTTGGCGGCGGAGATTTCGAACAACTTGTGCACTCGATAAAGTCAAAATTATTCGTCCTACCCGACGACATGAAGGTTTTTTGCGGACATGGACCCACCACAACAATTGGTCGCGAAAAAAAATACAACCCTTTTGTGAATTGAATGAATTCCTATAGGCACATAATAAAAGCACGACGCATAATCTCGTATCTGATTATGACGCCAGTACGTTTCGTGTCATATCAACCATTAACCATTAATTATCGGGATTGTCATGGAAGAAAAACAAGGACTCACGGAGCCCCTTGTAATCGTCAATGAAGACGAGTGCAAAGGGTGTGGGCTATGCATTGACATATGCCCAAAGGATGTTTTATTCGAGCAGCCCCATCTCAACCGCATGGGATACCATCCCGCCGGTTACACAGGTGAGGGCTGTATTGGTTGTGGGCATTGCTTTTACGCCTGCCCGGAACCCGGCGCCATTACGGTGCTGAAAAAAGGGTATGTAGAAGTAGAGGAGGCGGCTTAAATGGCAAAGCAACTAATCAAAGGAAACGAAGCAGTTGTCAAGGGAGCTATTCTGGCCGGGTGTCGTTTCTTTTTCGGCTATCCAATTACGCCCGCCTCGGAGATTGCCGAAGCGGCGGCGACTTATCTGCCGTTGGTTGGCGGCTCCTTTTTACAGGCAGAAAGTGAAATTGCCTCTATCAATATGATTTACGGCGCGGCGTCCGGCGGCGTGCGTGCCATGACGGCTTCTTCCAGCCCGGGCATCAGCCTGAAAATGGAAGGCATTTCCTATTGCGCCGGTTCCGAGCTGCCGGTGGTCATCATCGACATCATGCGCGGCGGCCCCGGACTGGGCAATATTGCACCGGAGCAATCGGACTACAATCAAATCGTCAAAGGCGGCGGCCACGGCAATTACAAGGTGGCGGCCCTGGCGCCCAACTGCGCACAGGAGATGTGCGATCTCACCATGCTGGCCTTTGAATTGGCGGACAAATACCGCAATCCCGCCATTGTCATGGCCGACGGTTTTATCGGTCAAATGATGGAGCCGGTGGAATTTCCGGCGCCGGTTGAACGGCTCGACAAGAAGTACTGGGCCATCTATGCAGAGGGCAATGACGAGGATAAACTCATTTGTTCCATTCTGCTCGACCCGCCGTAGCTTGAAAAGCATAACGAAATGTTGCAGCGAAAATATGCCGATATGCAAAAAGAAGTCCGCTATGAAGATTATTTTGTCGATGACGCGGATATTGTACTCGTCGGCTATGGCGTCGTATCGCGGGTGCTGCAATCGGCCGTGGATGAACTGAGGACCGAGGGGGTGAAAGTGGGCATGCTTCGCCCCATCACTCTTTTTCCGTTCCCGACAACGCGTATTCAGGAGCTTGCCGAGAGCGTCGATAAATTTCTTGTTGTAGAACTTTCCAATGGACAAATGGTGGATGATGTGCGCCTAGCCGTCAACGGCGCCAAGCCCGTACATTTTTACGGCCGCATGGGCGGCGTGGTGCCATCCACCGAAGAGATTATTGAACAAGTAAGAAAATTAGAGGCGTAATTATGGCAGTAAAAGCGTATAAAAAAGCGCATAGCTTTTATGATATTTACGAGCGCAAGTCGGGATTGAAGGATGTCACTCACTATTGCCCGGGATGCGGGCATGGCGTTCTGCACAAGCTCATTGCCGAGGCGCTCGATGACTTCAACGTACGCGATCACACCGTACTCATCAGTCCTGTGGGGTGCAGCGTTTTCGCCTATTATTATTTCAAAGTCGGAAACATTCAGTGCGCGCATGGTCGCGCCCCGGCCGTGGCCACGGGCATCAAGCGCGTTCTGCCGCACAGCATTGTCATCAGCTACCAGGGCGACGGCGATCTGGCGGCCATCGGCGGCAATAACATTTTGCAGGCGGCCAATCGCGGCGAGAACATTACCGTGTTTTTTGTCAACAACGCCATTTACGGCATGACCGGCGGACAGATGGCGCCGACAACGCTTGTGGGGCAAAAGACGACGACGACGCCTTATGGCCGCAACGCGGCCAACGAAGGCATGCCAATGCGCATCTCCGAACTCATCGCCCAGCTCGATGAGCCGGTCTATGTCGAACGCGTGGCCATTACCGACGCCAAGCACATCATGAAAACGCGCGCCGCTGTGCGAAAAGCTCTAAAGAATCAAATCGAAAACAAAGGCTTTTCGCTCGTCGAGGTTCTCTCCACCTGTCCCTCCGGCTGGAAGATGACGCCGGTGCAGGCCATGCATTGGATGGAAGAGAATATGTTCAAGGTCTTCCCTCTTGGCGTGTTCAAGGATGTGTCCAAGGATATGGAAACGCGTGAAACGATTCCCGCTGTCTTTACCACCGAAAACATCCGTGAAAAACTCTCTATCCCCAGCGAGGAAGAGATCAAAGTCGACATCCCCAAAGTTGAGGAAAAGTACGAAAACCCGCGCATGATCATGGCCGGGTTTGGCGGACAGGGAGTGCTGATGTTGGGCGTGGGCATGGCGCAGGCCGGTATGCAGGCGGGCTACAACGTGTCGTGGATTCCTTCTTATGGGCCGGAAATGCGCGGCGGCACCGCCAATTGCCACGTCAACCTTTCGAGACAGCGCGTCGGCTCGCCGCTCATTTCAAAGCCGACCGTGTTGATTGCCATGAATTTGCCCTCGCTGGGCAAATTCGAGGAGTCAGTGACGCCCGGCGGTCTCATTATTTACGATTCATCCCTGATCAACAGGGCGCCAAAGCGAGACGACGTCGAAGTCCTGGCCATTCCGGCGACGCAAATGGCCGACACCCTGGGCAACACGCGAATCGCCAATATGATCATCCTGGGCGCCTATATCGGGTACACGGGCGTGCTTAAAAAAGAAACCGTCTTTGACGCTCTGCCCAGCTTTATCAAGAGGAAAAATCTCATTGATCTCAATGTCAAAGCCATCGAGAAAGGCATCGAGCTCGTTCAGCGCGTGAATGCGCCGGCCTGATTCAAAGGGGATTTTTTTAAAACGATGGAACATCCCTGCCAGATATTCTGGCAGGGTTTATTATTCACCACGTAACGACTTGTTTATTTTTAACAAAATAATGCGTATATTTGCAAAAGCAGTATTTTGTTTTATAGATGGTAAAGGTTTGTCAATATAAAAATTCGAAATTATAAAGATAAAATATTCAATGAATTGCTGCCATTTGTATCAAAACCGGGGCAGTATCTTGGCAATGAAATAAATATTGTTCGGAAAGATTTAAAGGATGTCGACGTTCGGATTGCCCTGGCGTTTCCGGATGTTTACGAGGTCGGCATGTCCTACATGGGCTTTCCGATTTTGTACAATATTTTAAATCAGCAGCAAGGGGTGTATGCGGAGCGGGCGTTCTCGCCGTCGGTGGACATGGAAGCGCTCATGCGCGAAAAAAACATACCGCTTTTTTCGCTGGAAACATTTTCTCCGCTGTCCGACTTTGACGTGATCGGGTTTACCTTTCAGTACGAGCTGCATTTCACCACAATACTGAATCTCCTGGACCTTTCCGGCGTCGAGATCGAAGCCGCGGATCGCAGCGGTTTTCCGCTGGTCATTGGCGGTGGACCGTCGGCGTACAATCCCGAACCGGTCGCCGATTTTTTTGACGCAATTCTGCTCGGCGACGGGGAGGAGGCTGTCGTTGAAATGGCGCATAGCATTCGCCGGGCAAAGCAGCGGGGCTTGTCGCGCAAGGAGACCCTGCTCGAACTGGCCAAAATCAAAGGCGTCTATGTGCCCGGCTTTTATCGACCCGAATACGACGACGAGGGTCGTTTTGCCGGTCTGACGCCGATCGAGTCCGGCGCGCCGAAGAGGATACATGCGCGCACGCTTTCGGAAATAAAGCCCGGTTATTATCCGGAAAAGCCGCTTGTGCCCATGATTCAGACGACGCATGACAGAATCTCCCTGGAAATTGCACGCGGCTGTTCGCGCGGCTGCCGCTTTTGCAACGCCGGGATGCTCTATCGACCGGTGCGTCAGCGCTCGCCGCGGGAGCTGGTCGAACAGGCGATTAACAACGTGAGAGCCACTGGCTATGACGAGATATCGCTCGTCTCTCTGTCCACCTCGGATTATACGCGCCTTGGCGAGTTGATGCTGTTGCTTCGAAACGCCTTTGTCGACGAAAAAGTAAATGTATCGTTTCCATCGTTGCGTCCGGAGAGCTTTACGCCGCAGGTAGCCGCTTTTGCCAAGGGCGTGCGCAAGTCGGGCCTCACTTTGGCGCCCGAGGCGGGTTCGCAGCGGCTGCGTAAAGTCATCAACAAGGCGACGACGACCGATGAGCTGCTGCGCGCCGTCGATCTTGCATTCAGCGAGGGATGGAACCTGGTCAAGCTCTATTTTATGATCGGCCATCCCACGGAGAAAAGAGGACATTGAAAGCCTGGTCGAGCTTATCAACCGGGTCCGCCGCGTCGCCTCCACATATCGCGGCAAAAAAATCAATATCTCCGTGTCGCCGTTCATCCCGAAACCGCTGACGTCGTTTCAGTGGGTGAAACAGGATTCGATGCAAGAGACGCGGGAAAAGCTGGATTTTATCGCCGCCAATATTCGCGGCAAGAATATCAAATTGAGCTGGCGCAAGCCGGACATCGCCGCGGTAGAGGGCCTGATTGCCCGCGGCGATCGCCGCATCGCCCGCGTCATCAAGCGCGCCTGGGAGCTGGGCGCAAGGCTGGAGGGTTGGTCCGAGCATTTTGATTTTTCACGCTACGATACCGCCATTAAAGAAGCCGGGCTTTGCTTTGAACAATTTACCGGCGGCTATGATACGGATCAGGCGCTTCCCTGGGACCATATCGAAAAGGGCGTTGCAAAAAAGTTCCTGCTGGACGATTATCGACGCGCCTTTGGCGAGGAAGAGGTGCCGGATTGTCGATTCACGGCTTGCCACAGTTGCGGCCTCATGGGACAAAAGGCGTGCAAGGAACTCATTCAGCGGCAAAAGAGCGGCCAGGCGCTTGAACAGCCGGTTGAACGCCAGGACATCGTCGTCCCCGAAAC
>JAJRST010000503.1 GCA_024278645.1 bacterium
CGCCGGGACCTGAACAGTGCCGATTTCATATATTTTTTCAATATCTTTTAATGTTATTAACATCGGCTCTTCCTCTCCTATTCAGATTTTTCATCTTTTCCGGGGCCGGTTTTTTTGATTTTAACTTTACTGCCGTCCTCCAGTTCACGTGAAATTGCTTTATAGCTGCCGGAGACGACCTGCTCTCCTTCCCTTAAGCCGCTTAGAATTTCAATGTTGGCGTCGTCGCTTATCCCGGTTTGCACGGGAACCATTTTAGCGCTTCCGTCTTGTACGACAAAAACGACCTCTTTACGGTTTTCATCTTTTTTGCTGTCTCTTCCCGGCGACGCGTCTGTGGAATCCTTACTCACCTCACGCATGGTTACACACTGGATGGGGACAAACAGCGTATTCTTGCGAGTCTCGGTGTTAATATCCACGGTGCATGACATGCCGGGACGCAAATTTTCAATTTTCGACAAGACGGCGACTTTAACTTCAAAATTTGTCACCTGCTCCTGGGTGCCGCGTCCGCGAGTCGTCGCTTCGTGAGCGATTTCCGAAACCCTGCCTTCAAGAATAGTGTCGGGAATGGCGTCCACCTCGATTTTCGCCGTATCACCCTCCGTGATGAGCACGATGTCATTTTCATCGATTTCAGCGAGCACCTCCATGCGGCTCAGATCGGAAATGGTCATGATCGGGTCGGCCTGAAATTGCGATCCCACGGCGATCTCGCCTTCTTCTTTATTCAACTTTGTGACCACGCCGCTTATCGGCGCCATCAGACGGGTCTTATTCAGATTGTCCTGCGCTTCGCGAAGGGAAGCCTGGGCCTGCTGCAATTGACTTTCTGCTAAAAGCCTGTCCGCCTCTTTGGCGTCCAGCTCCGCCTGCGATACCAGGTTCTGCTCGAACAGGCCTTTAATGCGCGCATAGTCGGCCAATGCCTTTTTGAGCGTCGCTTGCGCGTACATGACGCTGGACTCGGCCTTTTCTTTCAATGCTTCGTACACCTTGCTGTCAAGTTCGACCAGCAACTGGCCTTTTTCGACGTTGTCGCCCTCCTTGACGTGAATGGCCAGAATCTCGGCGGAAATGCGCGCGGAAATTTGCACATCCATTTCCGGCTGAATGTAGCCCGAACCGGAGACCGTTTTGGTTATCTCGCCGCGTTTTACTTCGGTTATATTGACTTCAATAGTTTTGCCGCGGCTTTTTTTCAGGTTGACCACAATCATCGCTGCTATAACCAGTACAATGACAATGGCCAAAATCAATTTCATTTTATTTGACATCAGTTTCTCCGTTTGCAAAAAGTTACTATAAACTGCTTAGCCAGAAGGCATAACTGCGTACAAAAATCCCGTCTAAATAAACCTCGGCCAGCCAACGACCGACCGGCGCCGAGCTGGTGGTGTCCAGCAAGAAATAGATTGTCATTTTGCCGTCGCGTGAGGTGAAGGAGTCTTTTGTTTCATACAGGTTTTCATTGGGGTCGACCCAAACGATTTTCACTTCATGGGCGCCGATGACGTTTTCCCAGGACAACCAAATGTATACGCGGTCATCGACGATAAAATCATTGTCTATGCCCACCGGCTTGTCCTCGTAAATCGCCGTGCACATAAAGCCCTCGATGATCATCGGCGCTGCCGAGCTTGGTTCTGTGGCTTTGCTTCCCTGGCCCTCTGTTGAACTGCACGCCAGGATCAGCAGCAGGGAGAAAGCAAGGGGCGGTAATAGCAATCTTTTCATCTTTATCATCGTCTCCCGCTTAATTGTCTTTAGCGATGATGCCCAGCGCCGCCTCCAGATAGGCGCGATTGATCTTTGCTTCATATTTGGCGCCTACCAGCGTCTCTTGCGCTTGTATGACATCGACCTGGGCCTGCCGCACCTCAAGCTCCGTGCCCGCGCCCACCCGACGCTTTTCCCGCTGCAACCGCAGGTTCTCCTGGTACGCTTGCAAATTCTCCTCGTTTATTTTTATGATATCTTCATAGGCTTTGAGCAGCAAAAAGTATTCGCGAATTTGCGTGATCAGCAGTCGCCTCTCTTCTTTCAACTTTTCCAGGGCCAACTGGTTGTTGAGCTTTTGCCGTTCCACTTCGGCCTTGTCGGCAAGACCGTTGAAGATATTCAAACTGACGCGTGCTCCGATAGTGGCGGTAAAGTCCTCGTCCAATTTTGCGCTGTAAACGCGGGCGATATCATCGTTATTGCGGTCGTACCCCAAACGCGCGTTAATGCTGGGCGCATAGCGAGCCTGCGCCGCTCGAATGGCGTATTCCGTGGCCTTGATCTCGCTGTCAACCGCTTTGAGCCGCTCGTTTTTTTGCAGCGCTATTTCCACAGCCTCTTCAAAGTTATAGGTCGGAAAGATAGGTTGCGGCATATCTTCTTCAATGTCAATAAGCGTCGCCGGATATCGCCCCATGGCGCTGTTGAGATCGGCTTTTGCCAGTTCAATCCTGTTTATTTGATTGATGAGCTCGGTCTTCCTGTTGCCAAGATTCACCTTTGCCTGGAAAATCTCGGCCTGGGACTTGAGGCCGACGTCCAGCATTGTTTGGTTGTATTCGAGGTTTTCTTCGGCATGACGAACAGCCTCGGCGTAGACCTCCCTCAGTTTCATGGCTTTGAGCAGCTTGTAGTATTTGTCGTGCACATTGGCAATGACCAGGTTGTGAGTGTTGAACAAACTATGTTCATAATATTGCCGCCATGCCTTGGCCTGCCGAATGCCGCTTCCTGTGCGGCCAAAGTCGTAAATGTGTTGATCCAGAGAAACGGAGGCGTTGTAGGATTTTCGCTCCGTTTGCGCGATCTGCACAAGACGCTCCTCATAGATGTAATTGCCATCCTGATCGACGCCGATCGGCACATCTTCTTTTACTGTTCGCTTGCCCTGTACGTAATTGCCAAAGCTAAAGGAAGAGTTGATCTTTGGCAGCCAGCCGGATCGCGAGGAAGTGATGTCATTTTCGGCCGATTCCACATTTATTTGCGCGACGCGAAGGTCATAGTTGTTGCGTAGGGCAATGTCAATGCACTCTTGCAGGCTAAGCTTTTCACTCTCTTGTGCAAAGACGAGCGTAGCTGAAATGGTTATAAAGAGACCGAGGGAGAAAAGATTTTTCAGCATGGTACCAACTCCAGTTTACGTTTACTGTCCGAATGCGCTGCCGAGTCCGGCCGCCGCGGTCCAATAAAGAACGGTTAATATCAGAACCCATGGCCAGACGGATTTGACTTTTAATCTGGCGACGATGGCAATGCCGATGGAATAAACGGCAATGGTCCAGAGATTGAATAATTCTATCTGCATTAAAAGTTTATACAAAAACGTATCTTTGGCGGCGTCGGACATAAAAGTCGCCAGACTGAAATGAATGTTCATCGTCTGTTGCGACAGCATGATCGGCAGCTTGATGAGCAGGCCCAGCAGCCCGATGTAGCCGCTGTAGACGACGACCCCCAACATTTGACTGTATTTTGCGTCGCCGCCCAAAATCGTGTTGCCAATGAACAGCCAGAGGCCGGCCAGGATAAAGGTCATAATGAGACCGGCAATAATTGCTGTGGGCGCTATGGAATATTTTTGAATTTTTTGCGCCTGTTCTACGGCTTTGTCTATCTGGTCGCTAGTCATTCCGCGTTCGCTCATCTTTTCTTCCATCACGCTCTTTTGTTCGTGCATAATGACCGGCGTGAGCATGTACATGGCCCCAAAGGTGAGCAAGAGAGAGATGATGAGCGCGACGCCCCATTTGGGCTTTTCACTCACCGCTTGAAATGTCCTCGACGGCGACAGAAAAACATTGATGATGCGCGAGATAATATTCATATCGTCGTTTCCCTGAACTGTACCGTTTGGTTGCGTTGAAAATGACATGACGCCCTCCAAAGCTTGGGTTAAAAACTGTTTACATTGACGAGAATGAAAAATAAAAGTTTCGCCAAAATGTCGATTAATATTGTTTTTTTTACCGGTCGGTAGAGTCCGATGACGGCTTGCAATAAAAAAGGCCGATGAAGTTTCATCGGCCTTTTATACACCCCTGGGGGTGAAAGTATTTACAAAACGGCAAGAAAAATTGAATAAAATTCGATTCTCAGAAATAAAAAGA